>JADFLH010000069.1 GCA_022564515.1 Nitrososphaerota archaeon | reverse complement strand
TGATCATTGGAGGAATTAGCATTTGGTTAGCTGCAAGTGATTTATTACAACCATAAACATCATTTTTCATAAAAATTTTAAAAAATTGTAAAAAACTCTAGTAGATATATAATGGGGTTAACGACTTGATCCGATAGTTTACAAACGGGTTAAATACATCTGTGACGTGAATCGGGCGTGACCTTCCTAAAATCAGAGACGAATCCTAAAACATTCGATCAGGTCTTAGAGAGTAAAAAGCCTGGAAGTAGACGGGTTTTCAAAACAGTCTTCATTAACTTTGAAAAATTCTCTAAGGAAAATTATCATAGAAATATGGAGGAGATTGTCAGAGAGTTTTTGAAAGTGGATCAGTCAGCCATATTTAACACCCTGCAAGAGTGGGTTAATTTCAACAAATCAAGGTCACCCAAAACAGTTACGATGTGGTTTAGCTGTCTCTGTAAATATCTAAGACATAGGGGCGTTGATCTTAGCAATGTAAAAGATCATATCAATTTTAGAAGTTACATTGAAGAAGAGAGGTATCCCCTATCACTTGATGACATACAAAAAATCTTATCAGTAGCCGGCTATGATATGAAATTGAAACTGCTTACTCAGTTATCTAGCGGTATGCGTAGAGGAGAGATGTTAAAGCTAAGAAAACGGGATCTGATAATTGACAAAAGAATAATCATAAAGATACCTGCCAGAATAGCTAAATTCAACAAGGCCAGAACCACGTTTGTATCTTCAGAGGTCCAAAAGATGTTAATCCCTAGACTAAAGAAATTAAATGATAATGATTTTGTTTTTGGCTCTGAGAGTGTCAAGGATAAAAACATAGGTGACTCTTATGAGCAGAACTTAACCAGGTATCTAGAAAAACTGAGTCTTGACATGAGATACGAATCTACAGGATACCACAAAATAAACACTCACTCATTTAGAGCATACTTCATAACAAAAATCTCAAGGCATGATGAAAATATTGCAAAGAAATTAGCCGGTCAGAAAGGATACATGTTACAATATGACAGGATGACGGATGAGGAAAAGCTAGAGAAATACATCGAATTTGAATCTGATCTTTACATCTATAAACAAAAGCCAAAGTCAGAAGAAATCCAGGAATTAACTAGGAAGTTAGAAGAGTATCAGAAGCGTGATCTGAGTGATAAGGACGCAGACAAGATAATCGAACAGATGAGAAAGACAAGGCCTGAATGGATAAAAGCTGTAGAGTCAGCATATACAGAAGTCCATAAGAAGACTACAATTGCGTTAAACGAAGAAATGAAAAGAAAGTTTGGAATGACAGATAATGATCTTGAAGAGTTTCATGTTTGGAAAAAAGGCATGATAAAGAAAATCAAACAAAGGGAAATGAGGTAATAGCACTACGTTTCTTAAAATGCTCTAGTTGTGAAAAAATAGCTTGTTGGACAGGGTCTAGTAAGGAAATAGTGGTAATCTGTGATGATTGTTATAAAAAACACGGAGTTATCTAAGAAAAAACACACACACCAAATAGACCATACTACCTATAGCTACGCCAAAACGCCATTTTATTATTATTATTATTAGAAGATAAGAATTGGTGTGTGTTTTATCATTATCTAACGGATCTCTGCCAGGCTAGTTGTTCCTGCTCAAATCTTCTGTTTCTTTCCATCCTATTTTGAATAACCCAGGCTCTGGCTTCCTGAACCTCTTTCTCTGACAACATACTCTATAATCGTCAAGGGAGTTATTAACTTTTTAAACAATTATTAACAACTTCTTGAATTTTTTAGAAAAACAACGCCGGTTATTGCGAAATTACCTTCAATATTAAAGAAAAACACCCATTCTATTGTTTATGGTTGCTCATAGATTCTATGTCTAGTGAACACTATACCTACATACTTATATATAAGTATGTATTTATATGAGTGTGAACCGTAATTTTCGGCACCCGTTCCGTACTTTACAACATGGTGGGAAACCTTGAGTGTAGTAAAAACCTGCATAAACATAGAGAGGGTACAACTCGCTTATATCAAAAATTCTGATTATTCACTTTCGAAACTTGTTAGAAATCAAATTAACGAATTAATGAAAAAGTCTGAAGGCCAAACTTTGCGAGAACAACCGACAGACGAACCACAAAAAGGAAGTTCAAATGATTTACGTTAATCTTATTCTTAAACATATCTCTCTCGCGCATAACGGAGTGTAAAAATGGCATATAGAAACTACAACATTAGCCCCAAAAAGAAACAGGAAAAAAAACCAGCCTGGCTTAAGAAGAACGAGAAAATGTTTGATCTCTTGGAATTAATTGAAGATAAAAAAGAACTGAAATATTTTGATGTTCAACGAATCCTGGAGTGGGGCGATGGCACAGCGGAACGTGTGAAAAGAGAAGTTTTAGCATACTATTCACACAGAGTAAGGTTTGACAAAAAGAAAAGGATGTTCTATTCAATTGATATGAAAATAAAAAACGAGGTAATTAAAAATTGAACGTAGCTGATCATATCCCACTATCAAAAACTGTAATCGAAATGTGCAGGACAAAGATTGAGAAAGAAGATAGAACAACATACACTGATGAACAGATTCTAGATTTTATAAAATCTGGCAGGATGGTAGGAGACTCTAGGGAATTTTGGAAAAAAAGAAAGGAAGAAACATCTTCACAGGTCCCTCAGGTAGAATGGGAGCTTAAAACTTGAAGAAAGGGAAGTGTATTAACCCAAAATTAGAAAATGAAAACCTGAACGAATACAATGATGATCCAGCCGATAGAAGTAAGATACCAACTAAAAGCTTGAGATTCTCACACACACTGGTAGAGTTCTAACAGTGAGTAAGTAATGCCATATGAGTCATGTAATGAGGAGATTATTGAACCCCCTACCCGTATATTTTACGAAGAGAACCTAGAATCCCCATCAAATTATACTAAAAAAAAGAAATGGTATGACAGATCACAGTATGGAAACATTCTGAGAGGCCTAATATCATCACAGATTACACAATACAAAAGGGAGTCTAACAGGATAAAGAAGACAAGAATCTCTCAGAACATTGGTTATCTCATACAGGTAATGGCCTCACTGATCAATCAAGAAAAGAACATTGAAGAACGTCTTGCACAACTTGAACGGCTATCTACGGGAGGTTATGGTAGATGAGTGTAGAAGATCGATTAGAAAAGCTTGAACAGCTAGACAACACAATAGAACAAGACACTATCATTCCAGAGTTTCAGAATCCAGATGTTTGTGTTTTTTGTACCGACGAAGATTATAATACTATTTGGAATGAGTGCCTTCGCATATTTTACAATGACAAAACAGGGAAGGAACATCAAAAACAAGACAAAGAAACTTGCATTCACCACAAAGATGGCTGGTTGAAATATTCCTACCGTACAGCAGGATTCATGGGGTCAGCTATCACAGATCATGGTAAGAAATCAATGACCGTCAGAGAGATTTTAGAGGTATTCAAAAACAAGGAAGAAAGAGAAAAGCTTCTCACAAAATATTATGATGAAGCAAAAAAATTTAGTTGTGCCGCCCATCTTTATCTCAAAACTCCACCAGAAAATAAAAAAAACCGTTACAATAATGCATTCACAATTGAAGATGACATACCAGTACAAAACAAAATCATACAGAATAAAATCAAAACAGAATACACAAACGCAATCGAAGTTTTACGGACTCTTGATGACAAGGAAACATTAAGCTTTAACTATTAAAAGAGGATTTAGTATTATTATGACCGTAACCCACCGATGTCCTTTGTGCAGTAATATCTACAATTGTCGTGAAGGTGATGCATGTAATCATGCAGAAGGTGAAGATCCACCATGTTCACCAAAATGCTTTGCTGAAAATTCTTAGATGATTAAGAAAGATTAAGGCCAGTTTAATTTATCTTCAATTCTAGGATCGTTACACCCATAAGTATTGGTTAGATCATACATCAACTGACCAGCTTTTTTTGTCAATTCCACATCATTTATCAACGACGGATTTGCGGAAACATCATTTTGAATTTTCTTTATATCATCTATAATACTCTGACACACCCTAACATTCTCTGGTGAGCTGAGATATTCTATTATTACCTCCTCTAACTCTGCATATGTTTCAGCGTCTCTACTAGGATCTTTAACTTGTTCTACCAGTTTCTCTAATTGTTTTAATGTAGTTTCAGCATTAGAAGATGTTTTAGATTCAACAATAAAATCAAAGTCCATACCATTAACTATCAATCCAGCCAAACCACCAAACAGAACCATAAAGGCCAACCAACCATACCACAGCATTGTAATATGATACTACGTTATGCTGAGATTAAAGTCATTTTATAGAATTTGAGGCTCAATTCTTAATTCTTAGTTTATACTAGAAAATTCGTCATGCCGAATCCGTATTTGTTGTATAATTTCTGCATAACTTGTAAAATTAAGTATCCAAAACCCATTACACGATGTTCAGAATGTGGTAAAA
>JADFLH010000068.1 GCA_022564515.1 Nitrososphaerota archaeon | reverse complement strand
TTTTTTTCAAGATTTTGAAAAGACAAATTGTTTGTCATGATGAGGCAAATTATTTATTATATGAAAGTAAATTTTTCAAACCTTCTCTTAATGTTATTTTTGGCTTCCAATTTAACAATTTATTTGCTAAACTAATGTCTGCCTGACTTTGTTTGATATCTCCACTAACAGGTTTTTTAAATAATGGTTCTAATGAATACCCAGATAATTCTATCATCAAATTAGCAAGATCCTTGATTGATGTTTTAATTCCAGTTCCAATATTAAAAAATCCATTTCCAATGTCACTTTTCATTGCAGAAAGATTGGCGCTTAAAACATCATCCACATAAATAAAATCTCGTGTTTGAGAGCCATCCCCAAAAATTTCAGGAGGCGTTTTGTTTTTTATTTTATCTAAAAATCTAGTGATTACAGCAGCATATGAACCTGTTTGTCTTTTCCCAAATACGTTAAAGTATCGTAGGGTTAAAACTTGATTGCCACGTTTAGAATATTTCTCAATAAGTTTTTCACATTCTAGTTTAGTTATTCCATATGGGTTAAGTGGTTTTCGAACAGCAGTTTCTTTAATTGGAATTTTTTCAGGATTTCCATATACACCAGCACTGCTTGCAAAAACTACTTTGATATTAAACTCTTCAGCAATTTTAAGTATATTTTCTGTTCCTTTTACATTAACATCATAGTATAAATTTGGTTTTCTAAAAGATTCTTGCACATCTGTAAGAGCTGCATGATGAAAAACTCCATCAACATTTCGAAATGCTTTTCTTAAATCTTCGTAATTTAAAATATTGATTTTTTTAAATTCAACTGTTTTTATTGTATTACCAAAATTTTCCAGCGTTTCAATATTTACATCATCAATTACCGTAACTTGATAATTCTTTTCAATAAGATGATGGGTAATATGGCTTCCTATAAAACCAGCACCACCTGTAACAACAAAATTCATAAAATTCAATTCTCAAAGAAGTATTAGGTTGTTATGTTTTTGAAAACTTAATTTTAATTTGGTTTGTGCCAGCAACAGAATTAGACATATCTCAGAGCAATCATTGCCATAATCTTGTAATTTTTTTAATTGTTTTCTTGAAATTTTAATTGAAAAACACTAACAATCTTCACAGGATTCACAATCAAAAGTTCTTTTGTATTAGCCACATTTTTTTTGCATAATTAAAAAAAATGATTTATTAATAAATTGAATAAGTTATGTGTAACAACTGACAGCTGTTTATATATAATTTGTAAGTTTGAATTTATATGAAATACAAGCAGATACTTCTTACTAGGCCCCCAACAGGCTCAAATGCTTTACAAGGTGGGTCTGATGCTGATCCCCATCCTCAACCTCCTTTAGGACTAGCATATTTGGCTGGTGTTCTTGAGAGACTTTCGGACGTAAATGTATTAGATATACTAGATGGAAACTTTTCAGAAAATTATGTTTACGATGTAAAAATGGCTGTAAAAAAACACAATCCTGATTTAGTCGGTTTTAGTGCATTTACTCCTTTCGCAAATGCTGCACTTGAAGCTACTAAAACTGTGAAAGAAATTAATTCTGAAATTTTGACGGTATTGGGAGGACCTCATGCAGTTTTAGCTGATGTTACTATGAGAAAATGTCCTGATTTAGACGTAATTGTATATGATGAAGGTGAAGAACAAATTGAAGAAATTGTTTCAGGAAAACCTCTTGATGATATAGCAGGTTTGTTTATTAGAAAAGATGGAAAAATAGTTCCTACATCTCCAAGATCATATATTGATAATATGGATTCTCTGCCTTATCCAGCATATCACAAATTACCACACTTTCCTGATGGCTATCATCCACACCCTCCAAAAAGTACAGGTAGAAAATGGTGTAGTATAATGTGGTCTAGAGGTTGTCCATTCTTTTGTAATTATTGTAATAGAGAAAATAGTTTTGGATTAAAATTTCGTAATCAATCTCCAGAATATGTTGTAGATCATATTAGATTTCTCAATTCAGAATATGGAATAGAAGAACTCACGTTCTATGATGACGTAATGAGCCTTAATCGAAAAGCCACTATGACTTTAATGGAATCTATGAGGAAAGAAAATCTAGGTTTTGAAATTTCTTGGGATGCAGAAACAAGAGTGGATTTAGTAGATCCGGAATTGCTGTATGCAATGAAAAAAGCAGGATGCAGAATGATTTCTTATGGTATAGAACATGGAGAATTCATTCATGAGATTAAGGGAGGAACAGCGACATTACAACAAGCAGAAGACGCTGTAAGATGGACACATAATGCAAAAATGGATACAGTTGGTTATTTTATGATTGGTCTTCCTAAAGAAACACCTAAAACCATACGAACAACTATAGATTTTGCAAAAAAACTTGATTGTACATATGCTCAGTTTGCTATAACAATGCCATTTCCTGGAAATAAATTGTATGATGAGGCAATAAAGTCTGGACTCATTCAACTTGATGATACTTGGGATAAATTTGTATATGCTGGGGTTGGTTCTGGTGGTATACAAGCACCTGTTTTAACTACAAAATCCTTATCAGCAAAGGACTTGGAATATTGGGCCAAAAGAGCATATAGGGAATTTTATTTTAGACCCTCATACATAATAAAGAAAATACTTCGAATAAGAAGCCTCGAAGATTTGATGATGTATTATAATGGTTATAAAATGCTTAAAAAAGATACGGCGTGATTAAATGAAAGTTGCCATTGGAATTCCTGCTTATAATGAAGAAAAAAACATTGCATCAGTTATTTCAAAGTTAAGTAAATTTGGATATTCTATAATTGTATGTGATGATGGTTCAGACGATCAAACAAATCAAATTGCAGAAAAGATGGGAGCATTAGTTATTACTCATAAAAAAAATTTAGGATATGGAGCAGCAATCGGTTCACTTTTTTTCAAAGCAAAGGACATGGGTCTAGATGTTTTGGTAACAATGGATGCAGATGGGCAACATCGACCAAAAGATGTTAAAGCAGTTTTAGATCCTATACTTAACGAAGAAGCTGATATTGTTATTGGATCACGATTTCTTGTTGAGAACAAAGAAATGCCTTCTTACAGAAAGACTGGAATCAAGATGATTACTAAATTAGCTAATACAGCTCTTGATAAACAAATTACAGATTCACAAAGTGGATTTAGGGGATATAACAAAAAGGTACTTTCAGCAATCTCTCCATCAGAATCTGGAATGGGTGTATCAAATGAAATTTTGATAAAAGCTAGCAAACAAGGTTTTAAAATTGATGAAGCGCCGATCAAAGTTTCATATGAAGGAGATACTTCTACTCACCATCCTGTATCTCATGGGGTATCAGTAATTTTTAGTACAATGAAATTTATCTCAATAGAACACCCGCTTAAATTCTATGGTATACCAGGAATTGTTTTCTTAGGTATCGGATTATTTTTCGTTGTATGGGCACTACAATACTTTACAGAAACAAGACAGATTCTGACTAATCTGGTCATAATAGGTGTCAGTGGTGTTATTTTAGGAGTAGTGTTAGTAATGAATGCTATACTTTTGTATTCAATTGTAAATTTGATTAGAGAGAAGCGTAATTAGATTTAAAACCAAATTTCTCTTCACACTAAATTAATAAAAATTTCGCATATAGATAAGTTGTTTTTATATCAAAGTAAATACAATAAAATCATTCTTGCACCATTGGTAGGTTAATTTGAAAATTTTGATAATCCATGAAGTTGACTGGTTCAAAAAAGTAATTTTTGAGCCCCATCATTTAGCAGAGCTATTTTCCATTAAGGGCCATCAAGTTTTTGTAATCGATTGTCCAGAACCAGAAATTTCAAAATTTTGTGACAGTCTAAGGACTAGAACAGTCACAAACTATCAGAGAGTTTACGAAAATTCTTCCATTACTGTAATTCGTCCTCCCTGTGTTTCAATTATAGGATTGAATAGGATATCATATTTTTTGACGTGTACAAAGATAATAAGAAAAATTTTAGCTGAAGAAAATATTGATATAATTTTGTTATATGGTGTAGCAACCAACGGAACTCAAACAATTCGGATTGCAAAAGAAATGAATATTCCAGTAGTATTCAGAGTCTTGGATATTGCTCACGGATTGGTACAAATTCCGATCATAAGACAACTTGTAAAGAAATATGAAACTTTTGTATTAAGAAATGCAACTAAAATTCTTACAACCACTCCAGATCTCGCAAGATATGCATTGGAGATGGGAGCAAAAACGGCTGATGTTGAAACTTTCCCACTTGGAATTAATACAAATGATTTTAGAAAACTTAGTAAAGATCATAAATTTGCGGAAAGCATAGGTATTGCTGTTGATGATAAAGTCATAGTTTTCATGGGGACCATCTATGGTTTTGCAGGTTTAAAGGAAATAATATCTAAATTTGATTTTTTAAAGAACAAAATTTCTAATCTTAAATTTCTAATTATTGGAGGAGGGCCATCCTTTAATGAATTGCAATCCCTTGTAAAGAGAAAAAAGTTAGAATCGGATGTAATACTTACCGGCTTTAAACCACAGCAAGAATTACCTAGATATATCGCACTTGGGGACTTGTGTCTAAATTCATTTGAAATAAACTATGTGACAAATAGAATTTTGCCCACAAAAATTTTAGAATATTTTGCTTGTGGAAAACCTGTATTATCTACCCCATTAGAAGGCACAAAAGAATTGTTGCCG
>JADFLH010000067.1 GCA_022564515.1 Nitrososphaerota archaeon | reverse complement strand
GGCACCATCTAACGACATCTGCATAGCTCTTGATTCTCTGAATATTAACAAGTCCATTCCTTCCGTTTCACGTTCTTCTTTTCCTCTGAATATTTTTAATCCTGCTAAATTTCCTATTTGCTTGGCATAATTCCAAAGTGTAGCTCTGTGTACATCAAAAAGCTTATCATCTTTTTGTAATGTTGAAACGTATTGTTTCAAATACGAAACGTCCGTGGGCAAAATAGTAGCGTATGGAAATTTACTTGTACTATCACTAATTCTTATTATACGGTTATCTAAATCTAAATCCTTAACTCGAATGTTTAATGCATCAAATATCTTCAAAGCTGAACCATAAAGAATTCTAAATAATAATTGAAATTGTTCAGCATTCATTGGTGGCTTTTGTCCTGGTTGATTGAAAGCCTCTAACTTTGGAACAGCATTTAAAAAATTTTCAAAATCTTCGGGAGTCAGATAATCAACTTGTGTAGCTTCCTGTTCAGAAAGTTTTTTTGCACTTATTATTATGTCGTAGATATCTTTTGGAATGGGCAAAATTGAAAATCGATTATTAAAATTTGGAACATTTTGTATTTTTTGTTGAATTAATTTATCCCCTTTAATCGGAGTGACTGAATCAGCAGATTTTGATTCATCAGATGGAGGATTAAAAAATGAAAACTTGTCATAATAAGCATATTGATGTTCATCTGATTCTTTTTTTATTTTAGATATATCGCCATAACCCCAAAAGGAATATTTTCCAGCCTCAGTATCAAACCAGACTGTTTTAGCACCTGGTGCAAGTTTTGTATAATTTTGCACAGCAGTTGAAAAATGATATCTCTCTCCAAGTTTGTCTCCCCAGGTGGTTCCCTCTTCAGGATTATGACGTAATAGAAAATATTTTGATTTGAGTTGCAATAAATCTTCAAATTTTTCTTTTGATAAAGGAACAACAGTAACCATCCAACCCGATTCCGTTGGGATTCCTTGTTCTGTTGTATCATACCAATCAACAGGAAATGTATGTGGAAATCCTTTTCCTGGTTTATGTTTGTAAGGACCAATCACACGACCGATTCCTAAAATCATTTTTTTGCCTTTATTAGCAACAATTATGTCTCCTTCTTTTATTTTCATAAAGTCCCTCATTTGGCCAAAAGTGTTTGCTCTTTTTGCAACTTCACTTTGGCCATAACTGTCTTTGATGTGCTGTTGCATTTCAGCTTCTGTAAAAGTAGAAAGATCACCGAAATCAAGAAAATGAATTCCTATTTCTCCACTCTGTAATTGATTTTCCCAATCTTCACCAAATGCACCTGGAGAAATTTTCCAATAGTTAATTGAAGTTGATTCCAACTTGAATCCAATTGTACTCAAAGCCTTTTCACAGTTTACGTGTTTTTCAATCAAATTTTCAATAACCTGATTTCGAACAAGTGTAAAATCAAGAGTCCTTGTAGGCATAAACTCTGGTTTGTAACCTAACAAGCGATGGAGGTCACTGGAATTAACGTCTTGTTTGCTCACATTCTCTGGGCGCATGTACATGATTAATTCCCAGGTTTGATTGGGGTCAGAGTCTTTTGTTCCCCACATTTGAGTTGCTACTTGCTTGTTTTGCTCGATACCTTCTAAAATTGCGCTCGCAACGTATTTTTTATCGCGATAAAATAGCAAAATATCGCCTTTTCGAAGTTTTGACCATTTACTTTTTGCCCATTTGTTATCAATTGCTCCCCAAGTACGAACTTTTGAAAATTGCTTCATTTCCGAATTTTCAAAGGAGCTAGTATCAACATCTTGAATCATTGTATCTACAAAATGATCATATGATCCTTTTCCAGAAACTGAAAACAAAACAATTCTTTGTTTTCCTTGAAATTGGTCTATTTTGGATTGACAGAGATTAGAAATTTCAGTAGATTGTCCATCAGATAATGGCTGTATTAGATTTAATGCATAACCATTATCATCTACCTTTCTAATGATTTTGTGTTTTAATAGTACTCGCATAACTGTGTCAGTAATATGTTTGCTGTCAGATTCTGGATTGTGTAGATGAAGTTGTTCTTCAATTTCTTCGAGGGAAGCTTGTCCACCAACGTCAACTAAAGTTTTGATCACAACAGGTTGATAGTTTTCTTGCATTTGCATTTCTTCATTGATGAATTTTATCAGGTCATCATAGCTCTTCTCCCCTATGATTTTCCACCAAACCCAATCTATTTGCCATAATGAAAGTTTATACTTTAATGCAAGATCACAAATCTTCTGTTGTACAATTGGATATCTTTCCCAAATGGGCAGTGATGGATCAACTAGTGGAATTTCTAATTTTTTGAACGCTTCTTGCACAATCTCGTTGTATACAGGATATTTATCTGGATGCGTTACAAGAAGAATTGGCGAAAAATTAGCTTTCCCTAAATATTTTTGAAAATCAGGACTTGGAAGATCTCTTAATCGTTTTAATCTTTTATTGATTGGAATTGATTCATCTAGCAGAATCTTTAAAGATTTTTTTAATTTTTTCATATCTTGAGTGAGATTTGTTTTGTGTCTCCAAATTGTCCAGTGATGATTATTCTTGAAATCAAAGAACTCTTGAAATTGTTCAGTAGTGATATTGTCGATGTTTTCAAAAGCAAACAACTTTCCAAATTTGTTAATGACTTGTTGCTCAATCTGTAATTTTTCAGGATTTTTTAGTTCCTGTTTTACTGCAAAAACCGCACCTGCTAAATCCATTCTGTTGGGATGGCTATTCCTATAAAAAAATGATCGCAAATTAATACTCGATTACAATATTATCATGACTAGGCATGACTAGCCTCACATTCTATGGAGGGGTAAATGAGATTGGCGGGAACAAAATTCTCCTCAAAGATAAGGACACCAAAGTTTTCTTAGACTTTGGAAAAGGATTTGGAAGACGTAACAAGTTTTTTGAAGAATATCTGAACCCAAGAACAGCAAACGGGATAGTTGATTTTCTTACAATGGGATTACTTCCAGATATACATGGGGTATATCGTGATGACTTGCTAGTTCTTGCAGACAGAAAACCAGAAGAGCCAGACATTGATGCTGTTCTATTAACACATGCACATGCAGACCATGCTGATTACATTTCATTTTTGCATCAAGACATTCCAATCTACATGGGAGAAACATGTCACCTAATACTAAAGGCGTTAGAAGAAAGATCAGCAAGAACACTAGAAAAAGAAGTACTGAGCTTTAGACAAAGACCATACGATAGAAAAGAAGAACCAATACCAAGAAAAATAAAAGAATTTAGAACAGGAGACAAATTCAAGATTGGTTCACTAGAAGTAGAACCAATTCACGTTGATCATTCAGTTCCTGGGGCATATGGCTTTATTATTTACACATCAGAAGGGCCAATTGTATACACTGGTGACATCAGAATACATGGAACAAAATCACAAATGACTCGTGACTTTATTGAAAAAGCAAAGGAGGTAAAACCAATCGCACTAATTTGCGAAGGAACAAGAATTAATAAAAACGGAAAAGAGGAAAGTGAACAAATTGTATTCAATGACGCAAACAAAATTGTAAATGGTTCAGATAGACTAGTTTTTGCTGATTTTAATTTCAAAGATGTAGACAGAATGAGAACGTTCTATAATATTGCAAAAGAAAATGGTCGCAAGTTTGTCGTAAAACTAAATGATGCCTTTTTTTTGAAATACCTCTCACAAGATCCACAACTCAATGTTCCAAAACTTGATGACGAGGACATTGCGATTTATTTGCCAAAAAAGGGCTCTGGAACATATTCTGATTCTGACTATAAGGGGGCTGAAAAGCAGTTTGTAGATCAGGACAATTGTTTGACTGCTGACGAAATTTCTACCAAAAAAAGCGAGGTTTTGTGTGCCTTGGGATTTTACAGCTTTACCTCTCTAATCGATATGAAGCCAAGACCGGGTGCAATTTACATTCATTCAGCATCGGAACCATATACTGAGGAGCAGGAGATCTCAGAAGACCGCACACAAAATTGGATTGATCATTTTGGCATGAACAAATACCAGTGTCATTGTTCTGGACATGCACAAGGAAGGGAATTACTAGAAACAGTAACAGAGATTGCGCCAAAAACTCTGTATCCTGTACATACTGAACATCCAGACTTGTACAATAAAGTCTCAAAGAATATGGTTTTGGTTGAAGAAGGAAAAGAATACAAAATTTAGAAATTTAAGTCTTTTAAGACCCGCTACTTGTTTGGTCTTAATTTAGACCCAATATTCATTAAAAATAGTTTAACACTAATTGATGCATATTGTTAGAACAGAAACTAATCATTATCGTTTAGATAAAGCAGAAGCTATGCCAACTAAAGCAAGCCCACCAACAAGTATGGTTCCCGCTTCTCTCATTGCTCCACATTCTCTAGAGTCTGTTCCATGGATATCACAATGTCCTTTTACCACTGCAGATACCAGTTGTATCAAGTTATGGGCTGGCATGATAATTAATCCTTTTTATCACATTTAAACATGGGAATTTCAAAAAGAACCAATTGTTCTCACCCTTTTGTTAGCTAAATTGATCGATCCGTTTCTTGAAGATCCTCGCTCGGATCAATAACCTCATGATACAAAAAAAGATCTATGATGAAATTAGAGAAGAAGGAATTGATGACCCTTATCCTCCTTCCATTGAGAAGATATTAAAGAAGATTAATGAAATTCTTGCTAATCATG
>JADFLH010000031.1 GCA_022564515.1 Nitrososphaerota archaeon | reverse complement strand
ATTTTGTTTGTATTTGTAATAATTATGATTAAAACAGGAAAACCTCTATCAAGATATAGAAAATCTACACCAATCTAGTTTCAAAAAGTAATCAAATAATGAATAGAATTGTTGTAGTAAGTGGTTAAAATGGCAATAGAATGAGTCTAGTAAACTACGAGTCATTCCATTGATTAACATTTGATACGAACTATCAACAGTTCGGTAATTCTGTAAAATCAGAGTTGATAATCGTAATTGGTGTTTTAATGATTTGAAAATATAAAAAAAGCATGAAAAGAATTGAAGCCTTCGTTCCTACCACTAAGAGAAGCGAGGTAGTCAATGCAATACTTAGTGCTGGATCTGGTGGCGTAACAGTGGCTGAAACACGTGGCAGGGGAGCTGGGGAAAGACCACTGGTAGGGGGAGCAAGAGGAACATCAAGATATGTTGCTGAATACAATAGAACCGATACAATTGTAACTATAGTTGATGATTCAAAAATATATCCTGTAATAGAGGCAATCATTAACGCTGCCAGTACGGGTTCAAAGGGGGATGGAAAGATCTTTGTTTCTCCAATAGAAGAATCATTTGATATCGGTACAAAAGAAATGAAACAGAAGGATAAAGAATCTAGGACATGACAAAAATGAATGGGGAATATGATGCACTATTATCAGACTTGATAATTACAATTCGATCTTAAATTTTATAATTGATTACCGTTGTCGTGCTTTACTGTAAAAGACATCACTGGCATTATGTAGATTCTTGTACTTTTTGTGACTATGAGGCAAGTCGTAAAAAACAGTAAATACATTGAAACAATTTATTTTTAGACAGAGAAAATAATCATGGACATATAGGCCAGCAGAAATTACGCATGTAATTTAATAAATTTCATTAACGAAACAAAAATTTGTGACTTGTATAATATTTGGATAATAAATTAGAATTATAATTAATGCGTATTTCATTCGCAAAAAAGTAGTTCTTTGAACTTATCGTCCTCAATTAAAAAATTGCATACTCTGCAATAAAACCATTTTCGCTTTTTTAGGATGTTCAATGGGGCCGTATATTTGATTGCAGTCAAGGCTCGCTCAAAACATTGGGGGCAGTTGAAGCAAACCTGTTCGGACCTTATCATAGACATTAGATGTTTATCGAGATATTAGAAAGCAATAGAAGATTGTCATTTCTGATTATCAAGAACGAAAATCGTACTTGAGAACAAAATCTTTCTTCATTTGTCTTGCACTTGTTTGCAATGTGGTCTTACTGGTTATATCAAAAATCCGTATAGGTCAATTAATCCAAGTGTTACAAACTACGAGGAGAATTGAGGACGAAGAAAGAAAGTTTGCTCTTCTTGAAATTCTATCAGACCAGTATTCCAGAATCATTTTAGATGGAACATTACACAAACCAAAGTCTGCTATAGAGATTTCTCAAGAGTATCACATCCCATTCAGTACTGTATACAGAAGACTTCAAACCCTATATGACAACAAGCTTATGGCAATTTGTTATAATGATTTCCAATATTAGGAATCATGCTTGATAATTGTATTTTCACTTTATGTGTTTTCATGATCAATAAGATGTATGACCCAATATCTGTTAATTAATGAGGGTATGATAGTAAAGGCCCCTGATCGTTGGCACGCCTATATGTTAGCATTACAAATGAGTTTTAAAAATCCAATATTTAAGAGGATTGAAAACAAAAATGAGTTCTAAGGATGTTCATCATTATCCATAGATTCATCATGACCCATTGACTCATCAGGCATTAATTCACTTATTGACTGTTGGTGTTTTTCCATCAATTCAATCATTTTAGTATCAAATTCTTCATCACTTAATTCGGATGATAATAATTCTTGCATTTCTGTGATGTGTGTTGACATTAGTCCAATCATTTTATTTCTAGTTTCAGGATCTTCCAGCATCTCCTTCATAGTTTCTGAACTCATCATTCCTTGTTCCACCATTCCACCACCCATCATCTGTTGCATCTGAGCCATAGCTTCAGGACTTTCAGTCATGTGACCTATTACTTGTAACCTAAGTCCAGGATCTTGAATCATGGGCATTGCTATACCCATCATAAAATCATGATTTTTTTTCATTTCCTCAATCATCACAGAAATATGTTGAGGATCTTCTAGCATCCATTGATCCATGTGATCAGTGTCTTGGATCATAAATTCCATCACTTCATTTCTAAAATCAGGATCCTGCATCATTTGATTCATGTGTTCAGTTTCCTGAATCATCAAATTAGCCCATTCATTTCTAAAATCAGGATCTTGCATCATTTGTTGCATTGCTTGAGGATTATTCATTAAGGAATTCATTGAACCTCCCATCATTGGAGATGGCATTACCTGTGAACTTGAAAAGATTCCATAACCGATACCGATTCCTGCTACAAACACACCAACTGCTATTGCAATCCAAACGTTTTGGTTTACCATACTGCCATTTTTCAAATTCCTCTATTATATATACTAAATATTATAAATGATGATCATTAACAAGGAAAATCAGCTTTTAATTATTGTATCTCTTATGCCCAATAGAAGAAATTGGAATTTTGGCTTAGATCAGGATTTAATTGTGGAATGATGATTACCACCTTCAATGACTAAATCAAATAATGTTGTCATAGTTGGGTTGCTAGCTATCATAGTAACAATACTTTTGACAACTACCCTACAACAAACAACAACATTGGCTCAGTCCGTTGAAGATAGTGTGAATGATGTGTCCTTGCGAGTTGTCTTTCAGTTTTTTGAAGGAGAAGAAGAAGTAAACACATTCAAAGTATACAAACAATTAGGCGGATATGGAATTTCAGATACTCCAAAATTTGTACTAGAGGGCATAGTAGACGGAGGTCATCCATTATTGTATAGAGAAGCACACGCACATCATCATCAAGCTGGTAACAGACAGATTGCAAAAGACTTTGATGTTGCAGTTTACCTTTCTGATGGAAGTTTAACTGATGTCCATTTCTTGTACACAGACTGTGACATATTGGACTATTACATAAAGACTGGAGAAGATCCAAATGTCAGAGTGTGGAATGGGCAGGCAAAATTTCCACATGTTGAACACTTTGTAATTGACTGCAGCGGAATTCATCCCTTCCATCAAATAGACGAACCAAGCACAACCGAAACAACAAGTGCGACTGAACCCACAACAGAACCAAGTGATAAAAAAATCTCTACATGGGAAGATTTCTACAAATAATCTTCCTTTTTTTATTTACATTTGATACGAACTGTTAACCAACCAGATTTTCAAACTTGAGAATTATAAACTCATCTTAAATATCATTTTCATGACAAGATTCTTGACGAGGATACTGTAATCGCCTCCCCATGTTATTGGTTGATACAGTAAATGGAACTCCGTGGGCCTCACAATACTAGATGAGGTACATGATTCCGTGTAAAAAAATCCTCGTCGTCCTATCTCATAATGAATTAATTATCTTTCTTGATAATCAACTAATTGGTAAATCCCCTGGATGGATTCGAATTTCTATATAACCTGTTTTCATGATTGATTATCTGACCAAAAGGACTGAGCACTTTACTCTGTGAGAAACTCCATTTGCCACATTTCCAAGAATTAGCTTACTCCAGCCAGTTCGCCCATGAGTACCCATTACTATAAGATCGAATTTTTCAGATTTTGCAAATGAAACTATTTGTTTAACCACAGCATTAGATTCTAAAACATATTTTGCGAGATTAATCCTTTGCTTTTTAGCAATTGAATCTACTTTTGATAAGGCACTGTTTGCTGAATCTCTTTGTTGTTTGAGCAAAATTTCTTCGCATCTAATATTGGCATACAAACTAATGGTATGGTATGTACTTGGAACAACGATGACAACAGTTAACTTTGAATTGTAGTTTTTTGCAAGGTTTACAGCAATTTTAAAGGCGTGAAGAGCACATTCTGAATCATCATAGGGAACGAGAATGTTTTTGAATGTCATTCTACTTTAATTTCAATAATATAGATTAAAACTGATAATACAATTCTCATAGCTGAATCTAATCATAAACCTAATTTCAATACTGATTATCACTATTGAAAGATAGTTCGTCTATATAATAATCCAAAATAAAACAAAAAAGCAAGGTGTGAATTATTGATAGTAATAGTTTGTGGGCTTCCAGGAGTTGGAAAAACAACACTATCTAAAGCCTTAGCTCCGCTAATTGACGCCATCATATTATCTACTGACAAAATCAGAAAGGAGCTAATTCCCAACCCTACTTATTCCAAAAAGGAAAGAGAGTTTGTTTATGATGTATTATTATTAATTGCAAAATATCTCTACAATGCTGGAAAAAATTGTATACTTGATGCTACTTTCAACAAAGAAAGATCTAGAAGAGACGTTGTAAAAAAACTAGAGCTATCATCAGAACAAGTATTCATTGTTGAATGTGTTTGTCCAAAAGATATTGTAATTTCACGACTTGAAAAAAGAAAAAATGATTGGTCTGATGCAGATATTCAAGTTTATAATAAAATGGCAAAAATCTATGAACCCGTAAGGGGCGAGTACATTACTGTAGATACAAGTAAGAATCCTCAGACAACGGCAAGAGATCTAAACAAAAAAATTCAAAAAAGATGAAATTTACCCAACCAGAACTAGTTTCTATTCTCAAAAAAAGTAAAGATGTTTACCCACACAAAGTATCAAAAATCCAAATAAATGAAACTCATATTTCATGGATATTTCTTACAGGCAAGTATGCATATAAGATAAAAAAAGCACTAAAATTCGGTGAAGTTCTTGATTTTTCTACTCTTCAATTAAGAAAGAAGTTTTGTGAAAAAGAAGTAAAGCTAAACAAAGTCCTCTGTAATGAAATGTATCTAGGAGTTGTAAAAGTAGTAAAACAAAATAGTAATTTGAAAATTATGAACCCACAACATTCTGGAAAAGCCCTAGAGTATGCGGTAAAAATGATTGAGATTCCTCAAAAATATAGAATGGATAAACTTGTTGATACCAAAAAAGTAAATTTTAAGACAATAGATAAACTGACTACCATTCTAGATAATTTTTACTGTCATACCCCGACTGGAGTAAAGATAAAGAGATTTGGACAGCCAAAATATATGCAAAAGAAAGTTCAAGAAAATTTTAGAACGCTTGAAACACTTTCAAAAGTTAATCCCAAATACGAAAAGAAGCTGCTCTTGTTTATAAAAAACAACACAAAACTGTTTGAGCGACGCATGAAGGACAAAAAGATTCGTGACATTCATGGCGATTTGTATCTCAAAAACATCTTCATTGTAAAAAACAGGTTCTACCTATATGACAGATTAGAGTTTAATGATTCATTAAGATATGCTGATGTCGCCGAGGATGTAGCTCACCTTGCTATGGATTTTGATTTTCACAAAAGAAAGGACCTCCGAAGGCACTTCATTTCTCAATATTTGGAAAAAAGCAACGATTTTGATCTAAAAAACCTCGTGTATTTTCTAATGTGTTTCAAAGCCTGTGTAAGAGGTAAAGTTTCTCTTTTTCAAGCAAAAAGTGAACCAACGAATAAGAAAAGAAATGTTTTCCTCAACGAATCGAAAAGGCATTTTAAACTCGCAGACTCTTACCTAACATCATTCTAAGTTACATTTGATACAAACTGTAAAAATGGGATAAAATTGTCATGATAATAGTGACAGTCAAACATGCTCTCAATTGTGGAGCTATTATCAAATCTGGAAATGTTCAATACTCTATTTAAGAATAAACTAGAACTTAAAATATGCAAAAAAATGTAAGAATAAAAAACATTTTAGTTCCACTTGATGGGTCAAAAAACTCTGTGCGAGGATTGACTCATGCAATAGATCTTGCTAAACAAAACAAAGCTACAATTTTAGGAATTCATGTCATGCCGACATCTTTTTTATACTCAGCGTGTAGACCCAGCAACCTAAAAGAAGAGATGTTAAAAAATGCTAAACGTATTATGAAGTCAGTTAGGAAACAGACTGAAAAAGAGGACATTATCTTCAAAGAGAAAATTCTGAGTGGTTTTCCAGGACGCGATATTGTAGAGTTTGCTAACAAAAAAAGAAATAATGTTGGCATGATTGTAATTGGTACTAGAAATAAGGGTGATTCAGAATTTGTTTTTGGAAGTATCTCAAATTATGTCTTGAACAAGACAAAGGTTCCACTCTTGGTTGTTTAACTAAGTTTGATTCAAATTTGTGAAAAAGGTTAAGACATGAATCCGAAAACAAAGACAGATAGCATTGAACGAGGTGATGAGATCCCAAGAGATGCTATTTGTACATGTAAATCGTGTCATCATGATTTTTTTCGTGATTGTGTCAAATCTTCATGCACGTGTTGTGCGAAAGATGAACATTCATTGATCCTAGATGGGATAGAAGGATTCCTATCAATAAGGCCAGAATCATATTTTGGAGAAGCCAATAAAATAAGAAATGAAGACCTCATAAAAGCAATGAAAGTGAAAGGATCTCTTACAGACAGTAAAGTTGAGGAAGCAATAAGAAAGGTTCCTAGACATCTTTTCGTACCTTCAAACGTTATCAAGTTTGCCTATGAAGATGGACCTCTTCCTTCTCAAAATGAACAAACTATATCTCAACCATCTGTTGTTGCAAGAATGACAGAGTGGCTTGATGTAAAGAAGGGAAACAAGGTTCTTGAAATAGGATGTGGATCTGGATGGCAATCTGCTATCTTATCATTATTGGTAGAGGGTGGTAATGTATTTTCTATTGAAATATCATCTGTTCTGGTAGAATTTGCTAAAAAGAACCACGCAAAGGCTGGAATTAAAAATGTAGAAATAATTGAAGGTGATGGTTCACTTGGTCTTCCTGAAAAATCTCCCTTTGACAGGATAATCATCACGGCAGCATGTCCTAAGATTCCAAAACCTCTTGTTGAACAGCTTTCTATGGATGGATTGCTAGTAGCACCAATTGGAGAATTTATGCAATCGATGGTACTCTTGAAAAAAACCAAAGATTGTATAAAAGAGTTGAAGAGAGAATTAGGTTATTTCTTTGTTCCATTAAAGGGAAAGTTTGGCTTTTAGCCAGAATCAAAAAATTTTCTTGATTTAATATCACTTTTGATATTTGATTACTGAAACTGAATATCATATCTGATAATGAAAATTCCCAAAATCAATCTTGAAAATCTGGAGATTGTTTTTAATGCAAAAAAAGGAAACTAAATCAAAGTGGAAATGATGATTTCGGACACAATATATGAACATCTAAAAGATATCTCTTACAAAAAAATCAATTCTCTACTTGAACCTGTAACAATAATTGAACCAAATTCTTCTGTTTCCAGAATTATTAATCAGCTATCGAAAAATGATTCATATGATGCATTTTGCCTAAATGGGAAATCCGTTTTAACAACAAATGTTCGAGCGCTACTTTTGGGTAAGGACATTATAGCTATGAAAGTAAAACCATTTCTTGAAACTATTCCAGCCTTAACTTTAAGAGATAATATCCAAAAAGCGGCTAATGTTATGAATCATTATCGAATTAGAACAGTGCCTGTAGTTGATAATGGAGAAATTATTGGAGGGATTAAAGCAGAAAAAATTTTGAGATTACTTTCTTCTGAAGATAATAAATGGATTAAAGCAA
The DNA here is from genome assembly GCA_022564515.1 of Nitrososphaerota archaeon. Classification (GTDB taxonomy): domain Archaea; phylum Thermoproteota; class Nitrososphaeria; order Nitrososphaerales; family Nitrosopumilaceae; genus DRGT01. The sequence continues at coordinate 9,576 of JADFLH010000031.1, read as the reverse complement.
ATCTAATTTTCACTAAAAACCCAATTACAATTTCTTCAGAAAAATCATTAAGTACAGCAAGAAAAATTATGACTTTAAAAAGAATAGACCACCTTCCAGTACAAAATAAAGGCATTATCAAACAAGTTCTTACCTCTTATCATATTCTCCATGCTTTGATTCCTCATGAAAGTTTAGGTAGACGTGCCATTGGAATGAAAAAAATTCGCAATTTACAATCAAAAATAGGTAACATAGGAACAACTCGTATACCCAAATGCGTTCCAGATGATAATTTAAATTCAATATTAGAAAAAATGCTCAAAACAAATACCACGTGTTGTCTTGTTAATTTGCGGGGAAATCTTCTTGGGATTATTACATATCGTGATATCATGAGCTTACTTAGTATAAAGATGGAAACTGAAATTCCTCTTTACATAGTTGGAGTGCCAGAGGATCAACGAAATGTGGATTTGATTACTTCAAAATTTACAAAAACTCTAAAACGAATCCAAAAGGTATATTCAGAAATACAAGAAGCAAAGATATCAATCAAACAGCAAAGATCAGGCAGTAAAAAGGCAGGCAAGTTTGACGTATCAATAATGGTTACTACTCCACACCATTCTCCGTATATCTACAAGGAAGTTGGTTTTGATCTAAGCAAAGTTCTTGAAAATCTAAGTCAAAAACTGCTCAGAAATCTTTCGAAAAGATCTAAAAGACGTTCAAAAACGAGTATAAGAAAAATGAACCTACCAATTACAGCGTTATGAAATCTAAAAAATCAGCAAAAAATAGTAATGACAAAGTCTTGTTAGTAGGATTTCCTAGTAACGGACTAGTAGGAACTTTCACAATATCTTATCTTATTCATATTCAGAAAATGAAGCAAATTGGAGAAATAGATCATCCTGGTTTACCTTCAACTTTTTTTGTCGAAAATGGAGAAATACTGGCACCAATTAGAATTTACAATAAGGATAATTTGTACGTAGTAATTTCAGATTTGCCATTTGATCCGTTTGTAGCATATGATTTTGCTCAATCTACACTCGGATTTTGTAAAAAACTCAAAATTTCAAAAATTATCATTGTAAGTGGACTGGGAACTATAGATAAAGTCTCAAAAAAACCCAAAATTTTCGGATTAATCACTCATCCATCTTTAGAAGAAACTCTATACAAGAATGAAATACCAAAGTTTCTTTCAGGTTCAATTTTTGGCACAGATGCTGCAATAATTTCTGTGTTTAGAAAATCAAATATTCCAGCACTTGTGTTATATGCGGAGTGTCATCCATTTTTCCCTGATCTTGAGGCTTCAATTGTTGCCATAACCTCTGTTGCAAAGATTTTGAATATCAAAGTGGATGCCACAGACATTCAGAAAAAAATAGAACAGTTAAGAATCCAACATCGTAATCTTATGGAAGAAACTATCAAAGCATTACATCAACAACACGAAAAACAACCGCAAGCACGAGCTCCTCAAATCTATAGATGATATGCATGAAAAAACCTGAAAATCCTGAGACAGAAATTAACATTGTACGTACTCTAGTAAATCCAATGTTTAGAGATGATATTGAACAACAAATTCTATCCTCTATATCATGTTTAAGTGAATTCTATTCAAAATTTATGATAAAAATTGACTGAATTAAAACGTGGACGTTGATAAGACTGCCAGCAAAATTATGAAAATTTTTACCTTTTAATTTTGATTTTACAGTTTGTATCAAATGTGATAATTTTATTATTTATTTAAAAATGGATATAATGAAATAAACTAATGGTCTATCAATTAGCCGTTGTAATTATTTTACCGATAATACTTAGCATAATAACAGTTTCACCATTTGAAGAGCAACGAGAATCTCCAGAGCCTATTTCACCACCAACAGACAGCAACAATCGAATGATTTTTTTTATATTATTCATGATCTGGCTTTTGTTTATTATTCGTATTTTTTATCAATTCAAAAAGGGTAAGTTCAAACCACAAAGAAGATTTTAACACAATGGCTGAAAACATTTTCTTTGAAACGATAAAAAGTGTACCTACCTTCAAAAAAGATTTGATTTTAAGGAATTTCAGAGCATCTGATGCAATTGCACTTGCCACATTTTATCATGTGCCAATTTTAATCAGAAGTGAACTACTGAAAGAAAAAGTAGAGGTCAATTAGATATTCAAGTTTGATTAATTATAGATTTAATATAGAAACTTGAATTCTTAATATTTATCTTCGTGATTTCCCATATTGCAGAAATTGCATATGTATTTGCCCTCTAAATCAGCCTCACCTTCAGACATGCAATCACATTCTAGACACCGGCATTTTGTCATTATTTCACAGACCCATCTTGTTAATCCACTTTCAATTATTTTTTAATTTCTGAGATAACATCTTTTTCATTTCCAGGAATACAGTTTAGAACAATATATCAAGCATTTTTCTATATTGTTAGTGTCTCGATTGCTTATCAATGAATTCTTGATTATCAAAAATGGAATTGAGAAGTGTTACTTTACAATAGTAACTAGGGCTTTAGCCTTATGGGAGATAAATGTCGAAGTGCTTCCAAAAAATATTTCCTTTGGAAAACCAAGTCCTCGTGAACCAATAACAATATGATCAATTTTGTTTTTTGGGTTATTTGCAAAAGTTGTTAGATCATATCCTGCTGCTGCACCTGCAATAACTACTGGTTCAAAACTAATTCCACTCCTCTCAGCTTTTTTCTCTGCAGTTCCTAGAATTCCTCTTACTTCATTTGACCAATCACTTTCTGGAATTTTAGGAGTATGAACTGCAGTAAAGGGACTGAATTTAGTAACACTGTGAATTCCTACTAGAGTAGCATTACTTTGTTTCGCAAAAGAAATAGCTGCATCTAATCCTCGTAGGGAATTTTTTGAACCATCAAGACAAACCATTATTCTCTTGACTTGCATGACTGAATTTTGTCATTGTTTTTATTTATTTAATAGCATGATTTTCATTATTGATTTTAACAATTCAAAATTTGGTGTTATCTCCATCTCTACAAATCTGATTGATGTTTTCGTCGTTCAATCATTACAATCCAATATAGAGAAAGCACTGCTCCTGAAACCCACATTGCTGCAGCTCCAAATAGTATGGCTTCTGGAAGTAAAACGAGATTTTTGTGTACAAGTATAAGAGAAATACCTAAGATCATGACTGAGATTGTACCAATAATTGGTTTCCATTCGGGATTTATCCCCAGAAATTCTTGCATGTTTAATTATTCATTTTAGAATTATTATTGACTGGACATGATTATCAAAGATGATTATGCTATTACCCAAATTATTAAATCATGACAAAAATTATCTTTTCATTACTACCTTACACAAACCAATTTTACAATTATGACAAATATACTCATCTGTAGGATTTTCACATCCACATTTGCAAATGCACGTGTAATCATTCATTTTGGACCTACCCAAATTTTCATGATTTTAGTAGCAGTTTTATCAATGTCAACATTAGGCTCAGCTGACACCAAAAGTATTTTTTTATTAAATGGAACACTTATCATTACAGCTTTTTCTCTTCTAGATGCACAATATTTTACTGGGCCTAAACAATAATCAAACTCCTCTCTCATAGAAACACGCAATGCCTGCTCCATGTACAATCTTTGTCTCTCTGTGTCATCCACAATTGGTTTTATTCCCTTCTTAAAACCACCAACAATTAGTTTTCCCATTCTGTTTATTACACCAGCAAATCTAATGTCATCTTCTTGTAGTAACCGTTTGCAATTTTTTAAAACTAGATTATACTCTTCAGATTTTTGTATTGTTGAAATAAGAGTAGTCATTTTGCAAATTCCAATATAGGACCATTTAATTTCTCAAGTTTTTGGATATACTCTTGAGCACATTTAGGGGAGCAAGAAACGCTACCCTTTGCAGAAAATTCTTGTTCGCAGTTCAAACATAAAGCCATTAGAGAGTTAAAGGGGGGATAGTACATAAAATGGAATGTCGATTCTCAAGTTTGAAAACCATCAACAGAATTACCGAACTGTTGACAGTTCGTATCAAATGTAAAAAAAGAAAATAGATTTGGTTATAATTTGGGAATTTTGTTAAATATTCTTCTAGTGTATTATAACTCAATGAAGTTGATAAAAGAATGTAGACATTGTGGTAGAGAATATCTAAGCTTGTCAGATCCTTTTTGTTCTTCCGATTGTGTTAAAGAAGCATCTGATAAATAGAAACTAATTTGGGAAATCCCTATGATAGAACTATGCTTGTTCCAAAAATGGTCTGGGTCTTAACGAATCCGCAAACTATATTTAAAAAATAAGAGGTTATTTTTTCTTAGGGTTGATTATTGCTCGTCCTATAATCTTTCCAGCTTTCAACTGTACAAGTGCATCATGGGCTTGGCTAAGCTTGAAGGTTTTTGAAATAACAGGGTTAATTGCTTTCCTTTTTACAAGGTCAACTAAATCAGGGAGGTCAGCTAATCTACCAGTATAAGATCCAATTATTGTTTGAGAACGTAATGGTAGTAAGGGAAGATTTAGGTCTACGGATCCTCCGAACAGGCCCACAAGTACAAGCTTTCCTCTCTTTCTTAACATGTTTAGAGCAGGCTCAACTGTTTTGGGAGAGTTTACAAAATCAAGGATACAGTCAGCACCAAGGTTGTTTGTCAAATCCTTAATTTGTTTTACAGCATCAACCGATATAGAATTGATACCATGGTCCGCACCAAGTTTTTTTGCTTGTCTTATTCGTTGATCTTCGATATCGATTACTGTGATATTCGGATTGAATAGTGCTCGTGCAAGTTGAATGGCCATTAGTCCTAAACCACCTGCGCCTATAATTATCATATTTTGTTTTGGTGAAGGGTTTGCGTTTTTGACCGCCGTATATGCAGTAAGACCAGAGCATGCTAACGATGATACAACATTTGCATCTAGGTCATGAATTTTGACAAGATATTTTTCGTCTGGTACAAGAACCATTTCTGCATATCCGCCATTACGGAAAATACCTAGTGATCTTGGATTATCACAAATGTGTTCATCGCCTACTCTGCAAGCGGGACATACCCCATCACCAATCCAGGGATAAACTATGACCCGCTCACCCTTTTTGATATTTTTGACACCTCCACCCATAGATTCTACGGTACCGGCAATTTCATGTCCTAAAGTTAAAGGAAATTTCACTCCCCGTTCTTCAACCTTCATTATTTCTCCTTTTGAGCCCTCGTATCCGCCTTCCCAAACATGAATATCGCTATGGCAAACTCCCGCAGATTCGATCTCTACTAGGACTTGTCGTTCTTTTGGTACTGGTGTTTTGACGGTTCTAACTTCTAGTGGCTTTTTTGGTCTAATCACTTGTGCTGCTTTCATCTTCCACCCTTTTCATTGAGAATTCTTTCGGCATCTTCTTGCCCTTGTCTAATCAACTGCTTAATGGTAACAAGGGAGAAATCTGCATCCTCGAAAATGAAGTGTGATTCTTCATTCCGTTCTATGCGTACTATATCTTCAATAATTGCACCTCGGTCACAAGCCAGCTTGTGGTATTCAGGTTCAATTTTTTCAAATCTTTTTTTCAATTTTTCGTCAAGATTGCTTTTATCAATAATGTCGTGCATCTCTTTTAAGAGGGCAAGATACCTTGAGATGGTTTTTGACATCCTAACATTATGTTCAGTTTTGTCAGTATGCATAATGTCCCTTGCCCTGTGCCATGATTCAGACATATTTTTTGGAAGTTCGTTATGAATTCGAGGAAATAAATTAACAATGTACACCTTCTTGTTGCACTTTGGAGATGCGTTTATCACCTCTCTCAAAGGAGTATTACTCATTAAACTTCCATCCCATAGATATCTTCCATCCTTTTTAATCCAGGATATGCCATAGAAGGGAAATGCAGCGCTTGCAAGAACGTGATCCAAATCTATATTGACATATTTACTGTCAAAGGTTACGGATTTGCCTTTTTGAATATCTACACAAGTTACAATTAATCTTGGTCTGTCATGATTCTTTAATTTTTTAAAATCCACGTATTTGTTTAGAGTTTTCTTTAATGGGGTAACGTCGTATAGATAGGGAAACAGATATGAAAAATAAGATGGATTTGAAAATCCTGAAATAGGTTTAAAGGCATTCGGATTTCCCCACATTCCTGCAAACATTGATGAATAAAAAGATCTGATATTGTCTGGAAGGAATGAAGGTGTAACGGTTTCTGCCATATCTAACCAAAAATTTTCAAGTGATTTTTCAGGATCATTTTCTTTTGTACCTGCAATGATTGCTGCGTTAATAGCGCCAATAGATGTTCCAGCTATTACATCAAATTTTATGCGATGTTTGGATAAAGTTTTGTATACCCCACATTCATACGCCCCCAAGGAACCTCCTCCTTGCATTACCAGAACAGTTTCTAGTTGAGATTTTTTTTCATCGTGATTGAATGATAAGCTAACTTTTTGTTTGGTTTTTGATAAATAGGCCTTCTCCATCTATCTTTATGAAGTGACCGATGATATTAAAGATAAAACACAATTTTTACATCTGACAATCACGGTCATTTTGTTTTTAGAATAAAATAGGACACTAATTATTATGCAGTTTGCTAAGTGAGTTAGTTATATTTTTTCAAAGTCTTTTATCTCCAAGGATGGGTATGATATGATTTTCTGTAAGTTCATTTTTCGAAACTATGTTGGCTATAGCTAATGCGGTAGCACAAAGAATGTCTAAGGTAATTTTCTGTATTTTCAGATCCAATATAGCTCGCATTAGATATGGAAAAACCAAGGCGTTATTGACCTTATTTTCATGTGTATAACTTCCCGTTGCAACAACTTTCGCACCAGCTTTTTTTGCAACCAAAGGATTGATTTCAGGATCTGGATTTGTTAATGCAAATATTATCGGATTCTTTTTCATAGTCTTTATCATATTACCCTTTAACAAATTCTTTATTCCTGAAACACCGATGAAGACATCTGCATCTATTAGGACTTCAGAAAGTGTTCCCTTTTCCTTCGGGTTTGTAAATTTTGTAATTTCTTGTTTGTACTTATTCATGTTAACTTTGCGTCCCTTGAAAATTGCCCCTTTGGAATCAACAACTACAATATTTTTAAAACCTTCAAAGTTTAGCAACTGTGCAATACAGTAACCAGCAGATCCTGCTCCAGCTATTACAATTTTAATTTCAGACATTCTTTTCTTTGCAAGTTTTAATGAATTGATAAGTCCAGCTAATACAACGACGGCAGTTCCGTGTCTGTCATCATGGAAAACTGGGATTGAAAGTTTCCTTTCTAGCTCTCTAGAAATATCTAAAACCTTTGGCGATTCAATATCTTCAAGGTTAATTGCACCAAAAACAGGTTCTATTGCTAATATTGTTTCAATAATTTTTGTCTTATCTGTAGTGTTAAGACAGATTGGAAATGCGTTTATTTTTCCATATTCTCGGTACAAGACAGATTTGCCTTCCATGACAGGAAGGGCAGCATCAGGACCAATATTTCCTAATCCAAGTATTCTAGTGCCATCGGTAACTATGGCAACGTTATTTCCTTTGGATGTAAGGGAATACTTTTGATCTGGATTATGGAAAATGTGTTGAGAAACTTTTGCAACACCTGGAGTATAAATTAATTCAATATCATCAAGTTTTAAGGGAGTAATTTTACTTCCAATAAAGATTTTTCCTCTTAGTTTTCTGTGTAGGGAAATCGCATCTTTTGCCATACTATTCTAAATAATGAGAATATACTTATCTGTAAATATACCCCTACGCAGGCTTGAACCGAATTAGGAACTAATTGTTTGCATATTTAGTGTATAATTGATACAAAAACTCACTTTTGAACTTAAGAGTATTAGAAAACAAAAAGAGTTTAAAATCTAATATTCAATGAAAATTTGATTAATTTATGGAAATATATCCTGAAGTAAAATTACGAATACGCATTAGTGCAAACGATGTTCATTATGCAGGTGAACTAGTAGATGGAGCTCACATCATGAAGCTTTTTGGAGATGTTGCCACAGAATTAACAATTCGTTATGATGGAGATGAAGGACTTTTAAGAGCATATGAAAAAGTTGAATTTCTTGAACCTGTCCATGGTGGAGATTTTTTAGAAATTATTGGAAAAATTGTTAAAGTTGGAGATAGTAGTAGAAAAATACTTTTTGAGGCATTTAAAGTAATTTCTTCATCAAAGGATATCAATCAAGAATCTGCTTGCAATGTTTTAAAACAGCCAATTTTAGTAGCTACAGCCATTGGTACTTCAGTTGTTACAAAGAATAAACAAAGAATAGAACACAAGAATAAAAAAACAAGCAAGAAAAGTGAGATAAAAGTACTATAAAGTTTATTTAATCATCTACAACCTTGAGGAATTTACCAAACAGATTACAGATAATCTCTAAAAAGGGAAAGCCCCCCTCGCAGTCACTCAAAACGCGATATAACTAAAGTTATGACGTGAGTTTGTTTGTTGGAGAATCGTTATAATGAAAGTATAGTACGAAAATAATATGAAATTACTTAATGTTGATCACTGAAACATTGAAAATTTGTTTAATTTTTATTTGATAATTAACGATCATCAGATCAGTTAACATTTCATAACTTTGTCTACAGAATTACCGAACTGTTGATTAGATTTGAAAATGAATCATATACAATAAAAAAATATTATGTTAATTATTCCGATAAGGTCTGAAAATTTTTGAAAGATCTTCTTCTTTTAGCATTGTAAAAATCACAACAAGATCGCTGGCTGAAATAATTCCTAAAACCTCATTATTTACAATTACTGGAATTTTTCGAATATTTTTACTTGTCATAATTTCTGCTACTTCTATGATGGATTCATCAGGATGAACATAGATAAGGGGACTAGACATTATTTTTGAAGCAGGTGACTCTAGGGACATATCAAAAGAGCCTATGCAATTGACAATATCTCTATTTGTGATGATACCTACCGGTTTATCATTTTCCATGACGATGGCCGAACCAACACGTTTTAGATACAATTTTTTGGCTACATTTTGAAGCGAATCTGAGGACTTGACAGATACTACATTTTTAATCATTAGCTCTTTTACAGAAATCTTGTTTGTTCCCAAGGGTATACTCGTTATTTTTATTATATTTTAAATAACTTTTTACTGATTGTCGATAAAAATAGAACGCCCCCTTTTCAGTCACTAAAAGTTACCTTAATTCGCATTATGATCATATTTTTTCTCCAAATAACTTCTGACATTTAGGACAATAGTCTTTGATTGTTCCATCGGGTGTTTCTGTATGTATAAGATAGATGTCAGTATGAAGAGGACAGATTTTTTTCATTATTAAATTCAAAAAGGAAATTTTCATTATACATCTTTTTGTCATAGACACACATAAGATAAAGACACAAATATCAAATGTGAATTTTTGGTTCAATTCCATAGAGGCTTGAACCAAATTAGGAACCATTGTTTGCACATTTAGTGTATAATTGATACAAAAAGTCACTTTTGAAATTA
>JADFLH010000066.1 GCA_022564515.1 Nitrososphaerota archaeon | reverse complement strand
TAGTTAGCATTTGATACGAACTGTTTTTCTAAATCCTAATTCCTTACGGATCTATGTCTGAAAAGAGAAATGATTTCTACGAATTAAGAGAATTACGCATATTGAGAGATATGTATCAAACTAGGGTTGATTCTCAATATTGAAGTTGATATGAACTGTTAGAGATGAAAAATTAAGATCGTTGTGCAAGCCATTGTCCAACTTCTGGCCATAGTTGTTCATGGGCTTTTTGTCCTATACAAAGACCCACATGACCAGTTGGAAACTCTATCAATTTCTTATCTTTGCTTCCTATAACAGAAGTTAACGGTTTACTAGATTCTGGAGGAACAAGATCATCATCAGAACCCAAGATATTAAGAATGGGCATCATCATTTTTGAAAGGTCTATAGTAAGACCACCAACTTCCATTTTGTTTTTTATCAACAAATTTTTCTTATTGATTTTGTTTACAATATCTCTGAAGGTTTCACCAATTATCGGTTTGCTATCATAAAGCCATGTTTCTATCCAAAAGAATTGTTGGATTTCTTCAAGGCTTCGTGGCTTGCTAAAAAATACAAAATATTTTAGAATTGGCTCAATTGGATTACGCAAAACAAAGGCCAAGTTAACAAACCAGCCAGGTACATTTCCTAGTGTATCGACAAGTTTGTCAACATCCAAATGAGTTCCCCAATTCTCAATCACGACGTTTTTTTGGCTCATATCAACGGGTGTAGCATGTAAGACCAAATTTTTCACATTTTCAGGATGACTAGCAGCATAGGTGAGGGCAAATATTCCGCCCCAGCAATAACCAAATAACGATACCTTGTCAGAGCCAGAAATCTCTTTAATCTTATCTACTGCATTTCCAACATAATCATAAGCATAATTTTCTAGAGTCATATCTTTATCATAAAAATCAGGAGTTCCCCAAAAGGTTGTATAAACATCAAATCCTTGTTTTTCAAGATTGTTTATCACACTAGCGTGGGGCATGAGATCCAGAATATAGTATCTGTTGATTAGAGAGTATATTACAAGCAATGGAGTCTTGTGTATCTTTTTGCCAGCAGGTCTGTAATGATGCAAATGCAACTTGTCATTTACCTTAATCAGTTCTGAAGGCGTTCTGTCTATTTTGTTTATGAGGGGTTCAAAAGATCTACGCCAAGCTGACAAATAATCAGAAAAACTACTATGGAATTTATCGTATCCTGAAATCTTTACTACATCTAACCAAGAGTCTACAAATTTAGCTAGGACTGATGAAATGTCATCATCACATAATTTTTGTCTCAATGTAGAATCAAAAGCAGATCTAATGTCTTTTTGAATTTTTTTATTTTTATCTTGTTTCCATTTAGCTCCAAGAAAGGTTTTGTATGATTCTAATCCTGCTTTCCCAAGTGCAGTATTGTATTTTGTACTAAATTCGAACCATTTGGAATAATAATCAAAAAGTACTTTTGAAAAATTAAATATATTTTGATTCAATGTGATCTCTTCTCCGAATAACTATACATGAAAGCGTTACTACTGTTTTCAAAAAAATTCAAAATGATAGTTTATAATCTGTTACTTCGCACTTCTGATGCTACCACTCCTTTTAGTAAAAATAAAAAAGAATGTTATTTTGACTCCCATTTAGGTGACTACTGAGGGGCCCATAGTTTGGCCACATTTCGATTCACTTCAGCAAATGATTTTGCCTGATCATTTATTGCCTTGATATTTTGTACTGCAGTATCAACTGTAACCAATAAAATTTTATTCTGTATTGTGTAGGCCCTTTCAGCTGTTTCAATTATATTGTTTGTAAGTTTTTGAGTAGCTTCAGGCACACTAGAACTAATTCCTGATTTGTTTGCAAATTCTTGTTGGACCGAAATAGCTGATTCACCCATCTTTCTGCAGGATTGCAAACACTCCCGTTGAAAATTTGCTATTGATTGCTGGTACTGGGAGATTGACTTTTCGCATTCATCAAAGAACTTGTTTGTATTTTGTTGACATATAGAAGAGAAATCGTTTGATTCTTGTGGTGATGATTTACTCATTAAATGGTGTGGATAGTGCCTTTTAATTAAGACAGTGCAAACAATTGCAAGAAAATTCATGCACTTGCTGAAAATTTCTTAAACCAGATTTAATCCAAAAAAGTTAGCAAATTCAAAATTTGAGTTGGGATAAATCTCTAAGATTTTTTTTTTAGTTTGTTTCTCAGATGGATTAGAATATTTTCAGTGCTCTAGGGAAAAAATAATGTGTCAAAATGGCACTTCTTAATTTCTTGTAGTGAGATCTGAGGTAAGTTTAACAATAGTTTAAAAAATATGTAAAGAATTGATTGTAGAATCAAAAGTAAAGAAATCTAGAACTGTTTCCTTTAGGATACCAGAGGATATGATTTCTGAAATAGAAAAAGAGGCAAAAACCAATCTCACTTCAACAAACATTTTGGTTAACCAGATTCTGCATTATTACGTTACATGGGAAAGACATAGACAAAAAATGAAGATGTATCCTGTTTCAGAAGAAATTCTGCGTGACATTATGAATAATACAAAAGATTCACAAATGAATAATGTAGTTGATTTAGTTTTTAACTCTATAAGAGAGTCGGCGTTAATCACGAAGAAAAAATTTGATCTAAACTCATCAATTCAGGTAATGAAAGAATATTGTAATACATTTGGTATCTCATTTGACGACTCTGAAACTTCAGAAAAACATATTTTTACAATACGGCATAACATGGGCAAGAATTTTTCATTATTATTTGAAAAATTGTTTGAAAGGATTATCTGGGATTTCAAAAAGGAAAAAATAGAGTGTGAATCAACAAAATCATGTATTGTAATCAAGACTAAAAATTTCTAATGATTTTATTTCTGGACAGGGATTTTGATATTATTTTTTTTATGATGAGGCACTATCTTTCGTAGTACTTTTCGGCAATAATTCATAAAGTCGCTCAAAAGATTCTAGATATCGGATAAAGTTATCATTGACCATTTTGATGTAATTCTTGCTGAATTTCAAACCTACGGTATATACAGAATCAGCATTCTCAACAGTATGCACCAAAGCGTCGGTGTTTTGTTTCACCAAACCTTGCATTTGGGCTGGCAAGTACCATATTGGAAATTGATCTGAATACTTTTTTTGTATGTCTATGTAATGTCGAGCTGTGTTAAGCGAGCCGTAAAGAAATTCTGTGTTGAGATCGGCATAGGAATTCATCGAGTGCTTTGAAAAATGATCGATCTCATCGGTTCTTTTGATATAATTATCACTTAACTCATCGAAGAATTTTTTGTTTGAATCATCCTTTCCCTGATCGGGTTTTTCTTCATTTTTATTTTCATTTTTTTCCAGTTCTTGTTTTTCCATGGATTTAAGAATGAAATTTAGTCTAAAAGGATTTCGTATCATGTGTGTGAATTTTCTTGCAATTGTTTGCACCGCCTTTTTTAACTTCTAGACCAATCACTGGTAATGCCTACCATTATATCTAAAAATCAGAAAAATGTTTTCCAAAGGGGCACCATAATTAAACCCGGGATTGATCTAATTGTACTTGTTAACAAAAGAGGCAGAATGGTAGAGTCTATAGGCACTGGCGATATTGGCATATCAAAACCAAAAAAAGAGATGTTTTTGATGAAAATTGCTCTTCGCTCGGCTATGCAGAAAGATTTTGATGAAGATTTGGGGGGTGTAAATTACTGTATGACACAACGTGGAAACAGAAAATTCATCTCAATTCCCACATACGATGATAGTACGGTGCTAGTTGTTACAAAAAGTGATTTTGAACACGAAGAGTTTGTAAAAAATATCACTCAAACGCTGAAAAATTCAGATCAGTTTTTGGGCGAGACGCTTTTCAAAGGAGGCAAGCTCTGAATTGAATGATTATACCTGTATCTGTACATGTGGCTGTGAAAATCTTACAGATGACTATGTTTGCCATAACTGCAAGATAGGCATGTGCAAAGTTGGAATGCGTATGACAAATAACACTTCTAATTAATTTTCTTATTTACATTTGATACGAACTGTTAATCCTGAAAATTCTTAATTCTTAGTTTGCTAAATCTATAAGCATGGAGATTATTCGGGAATGAAAAAATAATGGGAAAAACTTACGGACATAATTATTATCGTGATAGACATCCAAAGGGCAACAAGTCAAAAATTGCTCTAGGTATTGCAGTCTTTGTAATTGCAGTTCTTGTAATAGTAAATTATGGTTCGGATTTGAGTAAAGTTCTAACTGAACTGCCAAAGATACAATCTGAAATAGAAGACGCCGTGGAAGACTTTACACAAGAAATTTCTGAATTAGAACTTCCTGATTTAGAACCTGATATTAATAATATTGAGAACTTAGTTCACAAGTATACTAACCAAGAGAGAGCACAATATCAAAGAACAACTCTCAAAGACCAAGGCGCACTGGACAATTATGCTAGAAGTCACAGTCAAAAGATGCTGAATAGTGGCAATCTAGTACATAGTAATTTGGGAGTTTCATGTTCTGGATACAAGGGAGAGAACATTCAACAAAATTACTTAGCTCTCTCAGATGAATCAACTGCGCGTTCAATAGTTGATACTTGGATGGATTCAAAAGGCCATAGAGACAACATACTTAGTCCAAACTTCCAGCAGTTGGGCGTCGGTATTGCAGTATCTGGCGTAACTGTATATGCAACGCAGGTGTTTTGTTAATGACTCTCACTAGAGAAAAGTTATGAGCTGTTTTAATCCTGAAAATTCTTAATTCATACTAAAGTTATGATAGTATAATGTTCGGTGAACTTCTAGACAGTACCAGAAACACAATGATAGTCATAGTTCTTTTGGTAACTGCAGGGCTTG
>JADFLH010000004.1 GCA_022564515.1 Nitrososphaerota archaeon | reverse complement strand
ATGAATTTTTTCGAAAAATTTCTTAACTAAATTATAATATGATTTGTAATATATGGACCATAATCCCTTGTATTTAGTATTAGTTTTTTCAAGTTCACTTTTGAAATCATTATGACAATAAACAATTATTTTTTGTTGAGGATTATGTGGTAAGCTTAATCCGCCTGAAGCTTGAATTATGATATCTTCATTTTTTGCTTTAGAAACTAATTTCGATTCCATAGCTCTTTGATATAATCCAAATACAGGTATAGAAAATGGTAATGAGCTCTTTATAGTAATTTTTTTATTTGATAATTTTGGTTTTGAAAAGGTATACAAAGTTACATTATGTTTTGTTTCGGATAATGCTTCAATAATTGTCGATAACGTTTTTTCTGTTCCTCCACCACCACCAACAAAACCATGAATTATACCAATATTCAATAAACAAGAAAAAGTTGTAAAGCTTTTAAGGTGTACGATTAAAAAATCAGTTTCTTTACACTAACGCTTGAGATGCTTCATGAAACATCTGGCTTTTTGCACAACCAGATGCAAGATCATCGCCTGCTCCACGTCTCATAAGACCTCTGTAGAGTCCGTCTTCAAGTTTAACGCCTTCTCTTTTCTCCCATTCTTCTACAGTAATAGAAAATTTCTTTTGAATTCTATCTCTGTACCATTCTGGAATGACATTAAAGGCACAGAATGGAATTATTCGAAGATCAGGAGTAACATAATGAATATCACATCTTTGTAATCTTTCAAGGTCTTCATTGTATTTGTCCTGAAAGTGCATCATGCCCAAGAACAACCCTTTGACATGCCATGAACCTATAGATTCAAATGATCTCTTCATCAAAATGCTGCCAAACATTTTTGCAAGGTCTAGTCCTGCTGGTTGTTTCTTCTTATCAACAAAACTAGAAAGTTTTCTGACAACCTCAAGCATTGTAAAGTACTTGTTCTTACCAGAGCGGATTTCTTCTGCTTTATCTTCAAAGAGTTCTAGCATTCCTTGAATATCACAGAATCTAGTTAATGGAACAAACTTTTTGGTATCTGCGTCCTCAAAGATGTAAGTGCCTGCACCACATGCAAAGTGAATTGATAATTCGTACTTTGGTTTGCTAGAAAACGCTTCAATAACATTTGTCAGAGGCATACAGCTTGGAACTGGGAACCAGTCATCAATTGTTACTTGACCATTTGTCTGCTCTTCAATTCTTTGAATACAATCTGGAACTGTAATTCTGTATTTTTCACGTTCTGTTTTTCCCATTCTTCCAGTTAGTGACACTGGTTGAAAGTTTACAGCATGAACAATATCCAAATTCTTTTGTGCATATCTAATAATTCCACCAAGTTCATGGTCATTGATTGATTTTATTACGGTTGGAACAAAAACAACAGAGGTTCCTGTTTTTCTGCAACTATCAAGTGCATAAGGAATCTCCCAGTGGTTCTTTGGGTTTGTTCTTGCAGTTACGCCATCAAAGCTGAGGTAAAGGTTGTTACATCCTGCAAGTCTTACTTCACGAGCAGCTTCTGGATCCATTGCGTGTCTAATACCGTTCGTATTCATCTGAATATGATCGACGCCTTCTTCTTTCATTATTTTGATTATGTCAGCGATATCTTCTCTAAGCATTGGTTCTCCACCGGTAATTTGCATAGAATTACCTGGAATTGGTCTTTCTGCCCTCAGAGTCTTCATCATTGCCCTTACTTGTTCATGTGAAGGTTCATACATGTAAGCACCCTCAAGACCTTTCTTTACATAGAAGAAACAATACCAGCACGTAAGGTCACATCTGTTTGTAACAATCATGTTTGCAAGTCCACTATGGGATAGGTGATTAGAACAAAGTCCACAGTTATTTGGACATGAACATTTCTCAATCATAACATTTGGAGCATGGGCGCCTTTTCCATCCTGCCAATAAGTACTAAATTTCTTGTACAGTTCATAAGAACCAAAGTAAAGCTCCTCACATTCACCATGAGTTGGGCATGTTTTTGTCATGAAGACTTTACTGTCTCTCTCAAAGACCTCAGCATCCAGAATCATGTTACAGTCTGGACAGATGCTCTGAGTAAATCTTATAGTAGATTTCTTACTTAGGTTTTTAATAGATTGATTAGCAATTTGAATTAGTGCCATGCCTTCATTTGGCATTTTTCTGAAATAGTATATAACGGCTTTCACACTCCTCATCGTGTGGATTTTCGGAATGTATGCATGCTTATTTAAATAATAACGCTTAACGATTTAGATCGCATGAGCATTTCTGACAGGACTCGAAAGGCCTTAGAAAAGATTGGTTTAACCAGTTATGAAATCAAAACATTTTCTTCTTTACTAAAGGCTGGAGAACAAACTGCTTCTGATCTAAGTCAAAAATCAGGAGTTCCATATTCAAAGATTTATGAGGTTTTAGGAGTTCTTGAAGAAAAAGGTTGGATTGGTTTGGATGATTCAAGACCAACAAGATATTTTGCAAAATCTCCTTCAACATGTGTTGAAACTACCAAACAAAGAACAGAAACAGAGTTTAAAGAAAATCAACAAATTATTTTAAACGAATTAAGTCCTCTTTACGAAAAAAGTGGAGTTAGTGAAAAACCAGACATTTGGGTATTATCAGGTGCCATGAATATTGTAGCGAAAATTTTGGAGATGGTGGAAACCTGCAGAAATGAGGTATTAATTGCATTACCTGAAGCAAGTGGCGAATTAGTTAAACAAGCATTACCAAAACTTAGATTATTACACGATAGGGGAATAGGAATCACAATTTTAACCTCTGATAAAATGGATAAAAAATCATTAAAAACTATGTCAAGAGTTTCGGAAGTAAAGGTTAGAAAAGGGATGTTTGGCGGAGGGATAATTGCTGATCAACGCTATGTAGTGATAATTCTTGGACCAGAAATTGGGGGCCAAGATTCTGGAGATACTGTTGCAATCTGGGCAGATCATGCTGGTCTTGCTCGCTTTGCAAGAGAATATTTTGAATATTTATTAAAAGATGCAAGGAAGGTATGATATGGATGTATTAAACCAAGAAATACTTTTTGTAGGAACGGCAGAAGCAGAGCATGTTGAGATGTATCTAAAAGCAATTTGGCATATGAGGGAAAAAAATCAAACCGTAAAAATAAGTACAATTGCCGAAATGCTCAAAATTAGGCAACCAAGTGTTGTCCAGATGCTAAAAAAACTCAATTCACAAAACCTTGTAAACTACAACAAATCTGGAGTAACACTTTCAGAAGAAGGTGAAAGGATTGGAGCTGTTATGATGAGAAACAGTAGGCTTTTAGAAGTTTTAATGGAGAGTGCTCTGAAAATTGAAATTGATGAAGAAATGGTTTGCGGAATAGAACATCATATGAACAAACAATTTACAGATGCACTTTGTACTATGTTAAAACATCCAAGAAAATGCCCTCATGATAACGATGTTCCAAAAGGCGAGTGTTGTATAGTTCAGGAATCAAATAAGGATTAAGAAAATGGCATGTTTTTGTGGATGTAAAACTTATAAAAAAAATCCAAATGGCTTTAAAATTGCTTGTATGAGCTGTGATCATGGTCCTCAAAATCATGATGATGAATTCAGAGCTACTGCTAGAGCTAATGAATAAGAGTTAGAAAAGAAAAAATGATTTTAGTTAAGTAAATTTATTCTCCAATTATTTTTACAAGTACTCGTTTTTGACGGCGTCCATCAAATTCACCATAAAAAATTTGTTCCCAAGGTCCAAAGTCAAGTTCACTATCGGTGATAGCAACAACAACTTCTCTTCCCATGACTTGCCGTTTAAGGTGTGCATCTGCATTATCTTCTCCGATTTTATTATGATCGTATTGATCAATTGGCTCGTGAGGTGCCAGACCTTCTAACCATTTATCATAATCATTATGTAAACCACTTTCGTTGTCGTTGATGAAAACACTTGCAGTGATATGCATTGCATTTACAAGGCAAAGACCCTCGTTGACTTTGCTTTTCTTTACTAATTTTTCTATATCTAGTGTAATATTTACAAATTCTCTCCTAGTTTTTGTATTAAAGATTAGATATTCAGTTAACGACTTCACATCATACAAATTTCTTTTCAGCCATAAAAATACTAAGGGCAGGCTCAGAACTCAAGATCCATATCATCAATCATAGGGATATGTTCATCACTGCCTGCATTCCAAATTGGGATAGAATCCTAATTGAATTTTTCAAAAAGCTTGATAAGTAGCGTAAAGTCTAGTTGAGTAGATATGGTAAAAATGAATACTCCAGCATCTTTAGAAAGCTTTAGAAGATTCATAATAGCTAGTACATGTAATTCATTTGCTCCAAAAAGTTATTTGGAAGATTCCGAGGTTTTTCCAGAAAGAGATGAAAGTTTGGGTTCAATCTATGTTGAAGCAGCAGATAAAGTTACCTTGAAAAAAATTAGGGAGATTACCTTTGTAAATGCACTAGATGTTTTAGGAGTCATCTATAATTCAAAGAGTGGGAACACATCTTTGAAGTGGCGTCAAATTCGAAGGAATAATGGTAAGGTTACCGGAGAAGCCTCATCAAATTCTCTTGTAAACTTGTCTGAGGCAGGTGTAATAACCCTTGATTGGGTAGAAAATTACGTACGAAAAAAGAGTAATGAGGACGATACTAAAGTCAATGAGATAGCAAACTAGTTAATTCTCTTTTTTATCATGTATATGAAAGATTTTGTATGATTTCAAAAGTTATTGATAATAATTCTGTTTCAGTTATTCCTGAAGATTCAGATGATTTGTTAACGCTCCGTAGAATCATTAAGAAGGGAGACAGAATTATTGGAGATACAACACGTGTAATAAAACAAGAAAAAGACTTTGCGAGACCGGATAAAGGTGAACGAATAAGAATTAGAATTAGTTTAGATGTTGAAAAACCATCCTTAGATAATGTCTTAGATAGATTACGAATAAGAGGAATAATAGCTGAATCATCAAATGAATCTGTTCCGCATGGGTCACACCATTCGTTCATAATAAAAATAAACGATGCAATAACTATATTCAAAAAAAAATGGACGCGAATAGAAATAAAACTAGTCCGTTTAAAAAATCAAAAATTAGGATTTTTGCTAGTTGCTATTGATACGACAGAGTGTGGTATTGGAATCTTGAAAGGAACACATTTACAAATTGTGCCAAATATTTATTCTGATTCTAGTGGAAAACGTTACAAAACAAATTTCAATATTGAGAAGTTTTTCGAGAATGTATACCTTGCAATTTCTTCTTCTATTAGAGAGAATGAAATTCTAATTATCTTTGGTCCAGGTGAAACAAAGAAAAAATTTGTAAATTTCCTAGAAAAAACTTTTTTAAAAAAACACAAAATCGAATTAGTTGAAGGGATTGATTCTGGTGGTGAGGATGGCATTTACACATTCACAAAGTCAGACGTAATGAAAGAAATAATGTCAGAGAGTAAACTGGCTACTGTATCTTCAATAATCGATGAGATAATGTTTAGAGCAAACAAAAGGAGTAGCAAATTTACCATGGGTTTTGAAGAAACGCAAAAAGCAAACCAGTTTGGTGCGATTGAATCTTTAGTGTTCTCAGACAAAATTATGCAAAGCCAAGATGAAGAAAAGATCATAGAATTCTTAAATGATGTAGATGGTAAAGGTTCCAAAGTTTTCAGCGTTGATTCTACGACAGATCTTGGTTTAAGAGTTACAGGTTTGGGTGGAATTGTTTCTTTATTGCGATTTCCAATTTATACTTAAAGTGTTGATTCAATAAGCCACTTTAAATAGGATTTGTTAATTGAAATTACATTAATTTCTGCAATTTCGGGAACATCATATGGATGAGTTGCTTGGATTTTTTCTTTTAGTTTTTTCTTATTTTTTTGGGTGGTTTTAAAAAATGCAAGATATTCGGATGTATTTTCAATTTTTCCTTTCCAGGTATAAATTGATGAAATTTTTGAAATATTAACACATGCTGCAAGTTTATTTTTGACTATTTGAATCGCAATCGTGTTTAAGGATTTCTTGTTTGGATATGTTGACACTATTATCACTGGATTCATAGTAACCGATAAATTTACGGATTAAAAAAAGTAACAGTTAGTTTGGAACTTGACTTTTTAACAGAAAATGCAATTATTTACGTCTTATTAGCTTGGGTCATAATTATAGTAACAGCCAAGGCTCTAAAATTACAAAATCATGGATTTGAAATAAAAGTGTACAGCCTAGTTTACAAGAATCGAAGTGTTCAATCGGTTTTAACCCGAATATTATCACGAACCAGAAGAGGGATCAAAATATTTGCAGATGTAAGTGTTGTTGCAGGTTTTCTCATGATGGGATTTGCATTTTGGTTCTTATTATCCAATATTTCAAAATTTTTTGTTGAACCATCCGAGTTTGCTCAATTAACTGTACTAATTCCTGGAGTAACTTTAACTTCTGCACCAGCACTTATGTATTTCATACTTTCAGTTCCAATAGTTTTAGTAATTCATGAAGGCGCTCATGGTATTGTTGCAACATTAGAAAAAATTAAGATCAAAACTGGTGGTTTTGCAATATTTATTGCATTATTTGCTGGATTTGTAGAACCAGATGAAGAAGAATTCAACAATGCAAAGAAAATTTCAAAGTTAAGAGTTATTGGGGCTGGAGCAACATCAAATGTGCTTTTTTCATTTGTTTTGGGTGCGATATTGCTTACAAATCCTCTTTTTGGGTTAGTCCTTCCAGAACCACTACTAAGTTCATTTTACGAATTGCCAGATGGAGTAATGGTTATTTCAACAATTGAAGGATCGGGAGCAGAAAAGGCTGGTTTGCTACCAAATGACATTATTACAAAAATTAATGATGTTCAGATCATTTCGGCATTAGATTTTCAAAAAGTAGATTTGAAACCTGGAGATACAGTTTTAGTAACAATTCTACGTGATGAACAAGAATTACAATTTCCTGTTGAAATAATGCAATCTCCAGATGATCCGGAACGTGGTTTGATAGGCATAATGCGTGATAACACATTTGCATACAAACCAGTATACAATTTCATTGAATGGAATAATCCACAAGTATCTATGTTTTTATTGTGGCTATGGATGATTTCATTTTTCATTGGAGTACTCAATATGCTTCCATTACCAATTCTTGATGGGGGAAAATTTATTCACACTATTATTGATAAAAAAATTTCTGATAAGGCGGTAAATAGATTAATGTGGGGCATATACGCATTTACTTTTGCCGTATTTGGCTTAAACATCGCATTATCATATTCAAAATCTGGTTGGATTACCATATAGAATTAAATCAGATATTAAAGAATCAATTTTGTTAAAAGTGAACTAAATTTGAAATGTTATAGGTGTGATAATGAAGCAGCATATTCTAGAAAATACTCTGGAGAAAACCTGTGTTCTAAGTGTTTTTCTTCTTCTATAATACGGAAAACTGCCAAAACAATTTCAAAATTTAAGATGATTAAAAATGGAGATCTTGTTTGTGTAGCTGTTTCAGGCGGTAAGGATTCTCTTGCCTTATTACACATACTTGATAAAATGTCAAAAACTCATAATTTTCAAATTAAGGTTATTACCATAGATGAAGGTATTCCAGGTTACAGAAATGAGGCCTTGGAGATCATTAAGAGTTTTTGTTCAGAATTGAAAATAGAACACAAAATTTTTTCGTATAAGGAATTATTTGAACTTACTATTGAAGAAGCCCTACAAATACGAGAGAATGAAAAGATGTCTTCATGCTCTATTTGTGGAACTTTCAGAAGACGTGCAATGGATCATGCTGCAAAAGAAGTTGGTGCCAACGTAATTGCTACTGCTCATAATTTAGATGATACACTACAAACATTTCTAATCAATATGACATCAGGAGATACAACAAAGATTGGATGGATGGATCCAGATACTTCTGAAAAAACTTTGAGAAAAATAAAGCCATTTTGTGAAATTTACGAGTCTGAAATAGTCTTTTATGCATTTACCAATAAAATTCCCTTTCAAACTGAGCCTTGTCCCTACATGAACGAAGGAATTAGAACAGAGATTCGTGAGTTTCTTAATTCATTAGAAAATAAACATGCTGGAATTAAAAATAATTTGTATAATTCTGTACTTAGAATATCCCAGAATCTCAGAATTGCAAGCTTCAAAGAAACAAATTCTTGTGAAAATTGTGGAAATGATTGTACCGGGAAAATTTGTTCTGTTTGTAAGATTGTTTTAAAATTGAAGGCAAATCATAGCTAATGCAAATATAACATTCTTTTGTAACAAAGATTGGTAGTAGGGAGGATTGGGGTGCTAGCCGTGCCCTGTTCTGAAACCGGCTATATGCAGAGATCAGTAACTACTGGGTAAATCTCTAGAAGGGTTATTCCCGCTTGGTGTGCGGAAATGAAATCACGCCGAGGCGGGTGGTTGCAGGACTGGAATTATCCGAAGGGATAACTTCTATGACCGAACCATCGAAAGGGATGAGGTCCGGGAGGGAGCAATCCTAAGTTGGGGCATCCACGCTTCCTCGTCAACGTGGCGGATCTTGTATACCTTGAAAAGGGGTTATCAATCTAGACTAGAGCCAGTAGGGCTACTACCATATAGAATACTCAACATTGTCAATTATGAGGAGGCTGTTTCTTTTGAAATTCTTGACTATATGATTAATTCAAAAAACAAATTTCACCACAAATCTTTCTGTTATTTGATTTGTTAAGAAATTTTTGTTATTCCTAAGAAGAGAATGTTGTTGATGCATGATGATTTTTTTGAAGGCAACCTTGATTAATTTAAAATCCTTTCAAAATGCCTTTACAATTCATTAATACAAAACCTCGAATTTTGAAAATTCTCCCTTAAACTTTTCATGTCTTATTTCGACATCATTTACTAGTGCATTAGCAGGTCCCCCATGACACCATTCCACAACATGGCTTACGTCCACATCATCTCCTTCAAGTAATGTTTCAACGCCACCGTTTTTTAGATTCCTTACCCAACCAGAAATGTTATGTTTTTTTGCCTTGACCTTGAGGGCTTGTCTAAAGAAAACTCCTTGAACCTTACCTTTCACAAAAAGCCTTACTCTTTGTTTCGCCATCTAAAAAATTAATTTCACTTGTCATTAATCAATATTAGGTGAAGATTCGAAAAGATTACTTTCTTTCTTTGATCCTTGCTCTACCGGTCTTTCTAGCTGCAATGCTACCAACTTTAGCTCCAGGCGGAGCGTTTCTTGAAACAGTTGAGCTTTGTCCCACATGTTGATGTCTACCTCCACCATGTGGGTGAACATATGCAGCCTGCGCAACTCCTCGTACAATTGGGTACTTTCGTCCTTTGGATCTGAATCTTCGCCATGCTCCTCCAGCACTCATTAGAGGCCTCTCTCCAACACCACCACCAGCAAGAGTGCCAATCATCGCTCTATTTTTTTTATTTAGAGTGCTGAATTTTCTTGAGGGAAGTTTAAGAGTCACACCCTCCTCACCGTGTGAAAAAACTATTGCGTTGCCACCTGCCGACTTTACAATAGAACCCCCATCGCCAAAGGTTTTTTCAACATTACAAACGATTGTGCCATCAGGAATGTTTTGAATACTAATTATATTTCCGTTTTCAATTTCTGATTTTAAACCAAATTGTATTGTTGTACCAACTTTTGTCCCAAGAACTGCAGGAATAAATGATATAGAATTATCCTCAAATCTAACTTTAGCTAAAGGAGCATCCCTTCCTCTTTCATGTACAAGATCGATTATAGTTCCCTCATGTTGTTCTGATAATGGAAAATTAGGATATTTTGCTTGTTTGATTTTTCCAGTTCTTGCTGCTCTAAATTGCATGCCTCCACGGCCACGTCTTCTAACTAAAGGTCTTTTACCCATTTTGATCGATTTTTGTTCTTTACTGATTTTAAGCTTATGATTGAATTGTTTGTATGTTACAAAATAGAACGCCAAAGATATAAAAAATAGGTAAAGAGAGTTTTGTTATGAGTCAAAATGCTCAATCCCTCAAGGTCTTAGAAGCTTATACACGAGATGTAGGTAGAGGTGTTGCTCGAATTGATTATGATTCTATGGATACGCTTAATGCTTCAACCGGTGATGTAATTGAGATTAAAGGGAAAAGAAGAACTGTAGCAAAGTGTCTTCCACTATATCCATCAGATGAAGGAAAAGGAATCATTAGAATCGATGGACTTGGAAGAAATAACTCTGGAATTGCAATTGGAGATACAATTGCTGTAAGAAAAATCAAAGCAGCAGCTGCTGAAAAGATTGTTGTTGCACCACTAGAAGCAATTCCTCCGATCGATGAACGTTACCTAGCGGATGCATTAGAAAGTGTTCCATTGATCAAAGGAGATAATGTTATGGTTCCATATTTTGGAGGTCGTTTGACATTTCAAGTAATTGGTGTTACACCTGCTGCTGATGCAGTTCTTGTCACTCAAAAAACAGTTTTCCACATAGCTGAAAAAGGAGAAACGTTACGTGGGGTTCCACAAGTATCATACGAAGACATCGGTGGATTGACTGACGAAATTAAGAAAGTTAGAGAAATGATTGAGTTGCCATTAAGGCATCCAGAAATATTTGAAAAATTAGGAATTGAAGCACCAAAAGGAGTACTCCTATATGGTCCTCCAGGTACCGGTAAGACTCTACTTGCAAAAGCTGTTGCAAATGAAAGTAATGCTCATTTTATTAGCATATCTGGACCAGAAATTATGAGCAAATTTTATGGTGAGAGTGAAGCAAGATTAAGAGAAATTTTCAAAGAGGCAAAAGAAAAATCACCATCAATAATTTTCATCGATGAAATTGATTCTATTGCACCAAAGAGAGAAGAAGTAACTGGCGAGGTGGAACGAAGAGTTGTTTCACAAATGTTATCCTTAATGGATGGATTAGAATCTAGAGGAAAAGTTATAGTTATCTCAGCGACAAATAGACCAAACGCAATTGATCCTGCTCTTAGGAGACCTGGACGTTTTGACAGGGAAATTGAAATCAAAGTACCCGACAAAAAGGGAAGAAAAGACATTATTATGATTCATACAAGAAACATGCCTCTAACTGATGATGTGGACTTGACAAAAATATCAGGAGTTAGTCATGGATATGTTGGTGCTGATTTGGAATATTTGTGTAAAGAAGCTGCGATGAAATGTTTGCGAAGATTGCTGCCAGAGTTAAATATGGAGGATGCGAAACTGCCGCCTGAAACTCTAGACAAACTGATAGTTAACAAAGATGACTTTTCAAAAGCGCTTATTGAAGTTACACCGTCAGGTATGAGAGAAGTTTTTATTGAAAATCCAGAGGTAAAGTGGGATGATATAGGAGGGCTTCAAGAGGTAAAACGTGAACTTCAAGAAGCTGTAGAATGGCCAATGAAATATCCAAAGCTGTATGAAGAATTAGGTCACAAAATGCCACGTGGTATTTTGTTACATGGGCCAAGTGGAACCGGTAAAACTCTTCTAGCAAAAGCTGTTGCAACCGAAAGTGAGGCAAACTTTATTTCTGTACGTGGCCCTGAATTGTTATCAAAATGGGTTGGTGAATCAGAAAGAGGAATTAGAGAAATTTTCAGAAGAGCTAGACAAGCTGCTCCAAGTGTAATATTCTTCGATGAAATTGATTCAATTGCTCCAGTTAGAGGAGCTGGTGGTGAAACTGCTGTCACTGAAAGAGTGATAAGTCAGCTTCTCACTGAATTAGATGGAATGGAAAATATGCATAATGTTGTAGTTCTTGCTGCAACCAATAGAGCAGATATGATTGACACAGCATTACTAAGACCAGGTCGATTTGATAAAATAGTCCAAGTACCTATGCCTGATAAGGATAGCAGAAAGAGTATTTTGGAGATAAAAGCAAAGGACATTCCAACTGTAACAGATCCTAAAGATCCTGGTTATGTCAATTTGGAAAAAATAGCAGAAAATACAGATGGAATGAGTGGTGCAGATGTTGCTGCTATATCTAATACTGCTGTATCTTTGGTCATTCATGAATTTCTCGACGCCCATCCAGATGTCAAAGAGGTAGAAAAAAAGGTTAGTGGAACTAAAGTAACAATGAAACATTATGAAGAATCTATAAAAAAGATTCGGGACCAAAAGGATCTCAAGACTGGTCAAAAGCTAGTTGCTTCCTACTACAGGTAGTTTTAATAAAATAGACCCACAATAGCACTAAATGTCTGAATTTAGAGGCTATGAAAAAATGTCTCTTGCATTTCTCAAAGATAACAAGATAAAGGTTGGGGATTTTATAAAAATCAAATCAGATTTGACTTATGATGGTATATTGATGCCCAGGTATGAATACACAGATGATGAACATATTGTTCTGAAATTAAAAAGTGGGTATAATTGTGGATTAGAAATAAACAAAATAAAGAGTGTAGAGTTGATATCAAAAAAGGAATCAAAAATAGAAACTGAGCCCAAGATACAGAAAAATTCCTCCTTACCAAAAATTCTTCTATTATCGACTGGAGGTACTATTGCAAGCAAAGTAGATTATAGGACAGGAGGTGTTACGCCAGCATTAAGTGCTGCAGACCTAAATGCATACGTTCCAGAATTAGCTGAAATAACGAATGTCGATGCTGAAGTATTATTTTCGGAGTATTCTGAAAATTTGATGCCAGAGCATTGGAAAAAAATTGCTGAAAGATTGGATAGTTTAGCCAGTTCAGATTACAAGGGCATAATTATTGCCCATGGAACCGATACAATGCATTATACCTCCGCTTTTCTATCCTTTGCATTAGATGGATACCCCATACCAATAGCTTTGGTGGGTTCACAAAGATCTTCTGATAGACCTTCGTCAGATGCGGCAATGAATTTGATTGCAGCTGCAAATTTTGTTTTAAATTATAATAAAAAAGGAGTGTTCGTAGTAATGCACCACAATGAAAGTGATGATTTGATTTCTTGTCATTTAGGTACAAGAGTTAGGAAAAATCATACATCAAAAAGAGGTGCCTTTCAAACAATTGGTGGTGACCCAGCGTTTCTTGTGATGGATAAAAAAATTAAAAATAATCTACATGATGAGTTTTTTAAAAACAATGATTACCAACCACGGATAAAACTTGATACTCGTGTAGCTTTGGTAAAATACTATCCAGGTTTTGATGGGAAATTAATTGATAATCTAATAAATTCTGGATACAAAGCAATAATTTTTGAGGGTACTGGTCTTGGTCATATTGGAAAATCAATGTATGATTATGTAAAAAATGCAAAAGCAAAAGGTCTGTTCATGGGAATGACTTCACAGTGTATGGACGGTAGAATAAACATGAATGTCTATGAAAGTGGAAGAGATCTTTTAGAGTTTGGAATTACTCCTTTATCTAATATGATTCCAGAAACAGCATTAGTAAAAGCTATGTGGGCATTAGGAAATTGTGAAGACATTGAGGGAATGAAGAATTTGATGTTAGAAAATATTGCTTCAGAATTTTCTGATTAAGTTTTAAAGAGAGATAATTGATAAATCATAGATGGCAAAAGTACCAATAGAACAAATTGGTATGAAAGTAGGTTTAGAAGTTCATCAACAGTTAGCCACAAAAAAAAAATTATTTTGTAATTGTACTCCAATGGGATCTGATGAATATGCCTCCAAATTCGTTCGTAAATTAAGGCTATCAAAGAGTGAATTAGGTGAATATGACCCTGCAGCGCTTTTTGAAAGAACAAAATCTAAGAGAATTGTTTACTATGCAAATCCAGAAAGTAGTTGTTTGGTAGAAAAAGATGACGAGCCTCCACATCCAATTGATAGTGATGCTAAGAAAATAGCGTTATTGATTGCAAGTACGCTCAATTCCAAAATTTTCAATGAAATTTACGCAATGAGGAAGATCGTGATTGATGGTTCTAATACGTCTGGCTTTCAAAGGACAATGCTTGTTTCTATGGGAGGGAATCTTGATGTTAATGGTGAAAAGATTGGAGTCCAATCAATTTGTCTTGAAGAAGATGCAGCAAAATTACTTAATGATAAGGACTCGATAAGAGAATTTAGTCTTGATCGTTTGGGAGTGCCGCTGATAGAAATTGCTTTGGAACCAGTAACTGCTAGTCCATCAAAAATAAAAAAAATTGCTTTAACTCTTGGCAGACTTCTTCGAACAACGAAAATGGTTACTAGAGGATTAGGTTCAATCAGACAGGATGTTAATGTATCAATTATGGATGGTGAAGTGGTAGAAGTCAAAGGCGTCCAACAACTTGAACAACTGGAAAAAGTGATTGAATATGAAGCTAAACGTCAACATGGTTTAATACTAATTTCTGAAAAACTAAAAGAACGAAAACTAAAAAAAATATTAAAAGATGATGATGTTTTTGATATCACTCAAGCATTTAGTAATTGCAAATCAAAAGTTATTCAAAAGGCCTTGAAAGAAAATGCTATTATCAAAGCAATTAGAATCAAAAATTTTGCAAGCATGTTCAGCTATTCACCATACGAAGAGATTAGATTAGGAAAAGAGATTGGTCAACTGGTAAGATTTTTTGGAATTGGCGGAGTTTTTCATTCTGATGAGCTTCCAAATTATGGAATCGAGGATTCTAACGTTGAAGAGATAAAGAAGATTTTAGATGTTGGTCCTGAAGATGGTTTTCTAATAATTGCTGCAAATGAATCTAAAATTGATTTTGCTATAAATTCCATTATAAATCGAGTTGAAGATGCAAAAAAAGGTGTGCCAGCAGAAACTAGACAAGCTACACAAACTGGAGAGACAGTATATCTGAGGCCACGTCCAGGTGCATCTAGAATGTATCCAGAAACAGACATTCCTCCAATAATTATTTCAAGTAATGAATTAGAAATTGCAAGAAAGCAAATTCCGAAGTCATGGGACGAGTCTTTTTCCGATCTACAAAACCAATACAAGCTTAATACTCAACTAACAGAACAGATTTTTGATTCAGACTATTTAGAATTATTTGAAAAGATCTGCGAAGATAAAAATAATTCTCCGACCTTTGTTGCTTCAATACTTTGTTCAACTATTACAAATTTACAACGTCAGGGATTAAATTCACAGTTATTAAAAAATGAAGAAATTCTAAAAACATTTGAATTACTATCTGAAGGAAAAATTCAAAAAGAAACGATAGAAACCATTTTTGAAAAAATTATGTCAGATAAAGCAAAATCTGTAGATGAGGCACTTGAAAAGTTAGCTCTTGAATATATTGACGAAAATGAATTAGGAATAATTTGTGGAAAAATTGTAGATGATAATGTACAAATAATTAATGAACAAGGAATGCATTCAATTGGGACATTGATGGGCATAGCTATGAAGGAACTTCGTGGAAAGGCATCAGGTGAAACAATTAATCAAATATTAAAGAAAAACATAGAATCAAAATTACATAATAAAAATTAAAAATTAGTGGGAAAGAAAAAAGTCCTTTTTGAAATTATTGTAATTTTCGTTTACCAGTTCCTCTGCCTGTGCTGATCCACAAGCCTTTCCCGGTAGGTCTTCCAGAAGTTTCTGGAATTTCACTAAATTTTATTCTCTTGGTACCACGCCCAAATGAAATGTACCTATCTTTTGCAGCTTCTTTGGCTTTTTTCTGAACTTCTTTGTACGAGTCACCAGTCCAATTGTCACTCTCTTTTTCTGCAATTCGTCGTGATGTCCCTCTAGATCCCACTCGTACAATTTTACCCATATCTATCCTTACCTTCTTCAAACGTTTAAAGCTGTTCATTTGTGAGGAAAATTTTGAAGTTATTATTTATGCGGGAAGTGGGATTTGAACCCACGAACTCCTAAGAGATAAGGACCTGAACCTTACGCCGTTGACCAAGCTGGGCGACTCCCGCATCGTAGCATTTTGAATTCTAGAATAAGTTTGTTTATTGATTAAAATAGTAAAATACAAACAATCTAGTGTGATACTACTTAGTAATGGAATTTAGAGAAATTTATTGTTACAATTGTAAAAAGGTTCTAGGAAAATATAATATCAAGTACTATAATGATGATAAAGTTAACGATATGATAAAATCTAATTATGGTTCACATGTAAGACAAGGGCATGAAATTCGTATAAGCAAAGTATCTACAAAATCCTAATCTAATGAGTTTTTAAATTCCTCAAGAAGTTGTTTTTGATGTTTATTCAATTTTTTCGGTATGTTTACTATTAATCGTACATATTGATCACCATGTCCCCATGAATTTTGACGTGGAAGTCCTTTTCCTTTCAATTTTATTATAGTATTTGGTTGGCAACCTGGCTCAACCTTGATTTTTTCAGTACTACCCAGGGTTGGAATATTAATTTCCTTTCCTAAAACCGCATCAATCATTGAAATTTCCTGATCATAAAAAATATCTGCTCCATCACTTTTGAATTGTGAATGTGGTTTAACTCTTATTCGGACTATCAAATCACCGTTTATACCATCTGGGACATATTCACCTTCACCTGGAATGGTATAATCACCAGTATCAATACCAGCTGGAACATCAAATGAGACATGTCTGGTTCCTTTTCTTTTTCCGATTCCTTTACAATTTTTGCAAGGTTTTTCCACTACTTTTCCTTGGCCTTTACATATTGAGCATGAAACTACGGTTACAAAAGCAGTAAATCCCATTTTTCGTGATTGTCTTGTTTGGCCTTGCCCATTACAAGATGAACAGGTGATCTTTGATGTGCCGGGGGTACATCCTGAACCCTTACACGAATCACATTCAACGTCTTTCTTAACATCAACTTGTATTTTTTTTCCATGAAAAACATCCTCAAGAGTAATGGTTGTTTCATATAGTATATCTGCCCCTTTTCTTCGTTCAAATCCTCCAAAACCCCGGAATTCACCAAATCTTCCACCTTGTCCTAATAGAGTCTCAAAGATGGAATCAAATCCTGCACCCGATCTGCCAAAAAGATCACTAAAAATATCACTAAAGTTTACACTGGCTCCTCGAAAAATATCTTCAGTACTATACTTTCCATCTACACCTGCGTGACCGTATTGATCATAGATTTTTCTTTTTTTAGAATCTGATAATACTGCGTATGCTTCTGAAATTTCTTTAAAATGTTCTGCTGCATCTTTTGATTTATTTCTATCAGGATGAAATTTTAAAGCAAGTTTTCTATATTGGAATTTTATTTCATTGTCTGAGGCTGTTTTTGAAACTCCTAGAACCTCATAATAATCACGTTTTGAGCTCATGGATAATTTTTATAATTATAATTGAGGTATAAATTATCTAATCGTTCTATTTGTTATCCTGTTCTGCTTTTTCTTGTTCAGCAGTGCCTGCTTGTTCTGCTTTTTCTTGTTCAGCAGTGCCTGCTTGTTCTGCTTTTTCTTGTTCAGCAGTGCCTGCTTGTTCTGCTTTTCCTTGTTCAGCAGTGCCTGCTTGTTCTGCTTTTCCTTGTTCAGCAGTGCCTGCTTGTTCTGCTTGATCAGGTGAAGGTGTTACCTTCTTGTAAAGTTCTGTGGTAATTTCATTAACGATTGTTTTTAGTGAATCAAATTTTGGTTTTAATTGTTCTACATCCTTATCTAAAACTTCTTTTAGCTCTTTTATTGCATCAGTTATTTTGATTCCTTGTTCCTGAGAAATTTTATCTTTAAGATCATGATTAACTAATTTTTCTGTAGTGTAAATGTAGTTTTCAGCTTCATTGTTTAGTTCTATTTTTTCTTTTTTCTTTTTGTCTTCGTCTGAAAATTTTTCTGCATCTTGTTTAAGTTTTTCAATATCTTCATCTGATAATTTGGTACGAGATTCAATGGTTATTTTAGCTTCTTTTTGCGTGCCCAAATCTTTGGCTGCTACATTTATGATTCCATTCGCATCAATATCAAATTTTACGTCAATTTGAGGCACACCTCGTGGTGCAGGTAGTAAATCAGTAAGATTAAAACTTCCTAGTGATACATTATCTGCCGCCATGGGTCTCTCGCCTTGAACAACATGAATTGTAACTGATGTTTGATTATCAGCAGCTGTTGTGAAAACTTTGTTTTTTGAGGTTGGAATTGTTGTGTTTCGTTCAATTAATGGTTCACGTATTCCTCCTATCGTTTCAATTCCAAGTGTTAATGGTGTAACATCTAGTAAAACAATATCACTGGTTACATCTCCACTAATAATTCCTGCTTGAATGGCAGCGCCAGAAGCTACTGCCTCCATAGGATCAACTCCTGATTCAGGTTCTTTCCCTACTACACTACCAACAAATTTTCTTACAATAGGCATTCTAGTTGGGCCACCTACCATTACAATTTTGGATATATCAGACGGAGATAGTTTAGCATCTTCAAATGCCTTTTCAATTGAAGATTTACATCTTTCAACTATAGGTTTAACCAATTCTTCCAGCTTTGCTCTTGTAAATCGTAATTCAAGATTTTGTGCACCAGTAGATTGATTATGTGAAATGAACGGTAGATTGATATCAGTTTCCATTACAGCGGATAGTTCAATCTTTGCTTTTTCAGCAGCTTCTTGAATTCTAGTCATTGCGGTTTTATCCTGTGAAAGATCAATTCCTTCTTTTTTCTTAAATTCGTCAAGAACATAATTGACTATTTCTGTGTCCATATCGGTTCCTCCAAGTTGGGTATCTCCTGAAGTACTCATAACTTCAAAAACGCCTCCACCCATTTCCATCAAGGTTACATCAAGTGTTCCTCCTCCAAAATCAAATACCATAATTTTCATATCTTCTTTTGATTTATCTAAACCAAATGCCAACGAAGCTGCTGTTGGTTCATTGATGATTCGTACAACATCGAGTCCTGCAATTATTCCAGCATCCTTAGTTGCCTGACGTTGGTTATCATCAAAATAGGCAGGAACTGTGATTACGGCCTTTTCAATTTTCTCTCCTATAAAAGCCTCCGAGTCTTTTTTTATTTTTTGTAAAATAAATGCTGAAATTTGTTGAGGTTTGTATTCTTTATCGTTAACTTTGAAAACGTAGTCAGTGCCTATTTTTCTTTTTGCATTGACTATTGTATTTTCAGGGTTGGTAACAGCTTGCCTCCTTGCGGGTTCTCCAACAATTAGTTCACCATCTTTGAATGCAACAACTGAAGGAAATGCTTTCCCTCCAATCGTTACACCTTCTGCGGAAGAAATCATAGTTGGTTTTCCACCGATCATAATGGCAGCTGCGGAGTTGCTTGTTCCAAGATCTATTCCGATAATTTTAGCTATATTATTCACCTACTTGTTCAGATTTTTGTTTATTTGATATTTCCACTAACGTTGGTCTAATAACTCTGTTTTGAGAAATATATCCTTTCCTGATTTCTTTTGTAATTGTATTTTCATCAAGTGTAGGATCATCAATGACTGAAATAGCCTCATGAAATTTAGGATCAAAGATTTCTCCTAAGGCATCTATAGGAGAAACATCGTTTTTTGAAAAAAGAGAATTCATATTTTTTAAAATTGAGTCAAGACCCTCTGTATTAATATTTTTTTTCGAAAAGACTTCTTTTGCACGAACAAAATCATCATAGATTTGAAGAAATTCAATCATTAATTGATCGATTTTAGTGTTGACTCGATTTTGTATTTCTGAATTTGTTTTTTTTTCTAGGTTTTGAAAATCAGCTAATGTATGTTTAAGTTTTAATTCGTATTCTTTGGATTTTTCTTTTTCTTGTGACAAGAGTTCTTTTAATTCTTCCGAGGGTGATTCTGATTCTTCCTCTAGAGAAAGATTATTTGATTCACATTCTGATTCTACTGGGATTGGTACTTCCTTTGATTCTTCTTCGGACAATTCAAAATTGTTTTTTCTTTAGCTAATTTTATGTTTATTGTATTAAATCACATAGAGGATTGGCTTTAATTAGTAATAAGTCTAAATCTTTTTTATTCTTCACAACACTTTCATAGTCAGATTTTGAACAGGCAACAACTAGTGTTGTCTTATCACTATGAAATAAATCAAAATTGGGGGTATTAAATGACTCCACATCACCAATATAATCTCGTAATCGTGAAATCAAAGTTTGTAACAATTCTATCTTATCACCTCTCATTTCGTGTTGATCTAAGTTCCATGACAATACAATTTTTGTTCTACTTGCCTTAAGATCATTTTTCTTTAATGTAGTACGAATTTCATCGATTAACCTTTTTATGTAACCATCTATTCCTTTGATGCTTCCATTAATCAAATACATGAGTGTGTTTGCCCCTTCAAAAGATGAACCTAGTACTTTAAGATCGTACAAACCATTAATCATATCATCCAAGAAAAGATTATTGAGCTCATTTGAAGAAAGATCTGACTTGGTAACATCGTCTTGAGCAAATTTGCATACCTCCAAAATACTACAAAGAGTTGAAAATCTAGAAAGAGTTTCTATTGCATGAAAATGTTCAGCGGATGAAAGTGATACAAATTTTTTTTCTTTTTTTCCACTTTTCAACAATTCTGCTAGAACTTCATCGTGAATACTATCAAAAGAACCAATAACATTTGGAGTATTAGTTAAATCTCTTATTGGAAAATAGTAATATGAAATTGATTTACCTACTTGAAAACCTGTGACATGTTCAAGTAAGGATATTTTTTCGTCATTTCCGCCAAATCCAGTTGGAAGATTGTAGATTATGGAGCTCTTCTTCTTTAGGGGAGAGATCGCATCTTTAAATTTCGAATTAATTTCTGTCTTTATATCTTGACCAGTTTTTCTAATTGTAGGGGCAAAAAAAAGATATTTTGTTTTTGAAATAGCTGCATCAATTGATTCCATTGACACTAATGCATCTTCTTTTAAGGATGATATAGTTGGGTAGATTTTCGCAATTTCAGATTTTAATGTAATTGCAGATGCTGTTGATTCATCAATAATAGACACCTCAGATCCATTAATGGCCATTTGACAGGCTAAAGCATAACCTTCCGTACTAAGTCCATAAACAACAACTTTGGTCCCCCTCATTTCTATTGAGATGAGGCATTAAGACCAAGAAAAACTTATTGAACTTACAAATCAATCAAAAATACTTGAAAATTTGGTTTGATGTTCTAACCCCAAAGCAGATCTTGTTTTTTGAACCTATGATAAATAAGCTTGGTAAAAAACATCGAGTGGTTTGTACGTCAAGGCGATATAGGGAAGTAAGTCAGCTTGCAAAAATACGGAAAATGAGTCTAACCTTTGTTGGTAGCCATGGGGGCAAAGAAAAATTCCATAAATTAAAAGCTAGTCTAAGCAGAATGAATGAATTAACAAAAATTATCATAAAATTTTCGCCAGACATTACAGTGAGTTTTTGCTCACCAGAGGCAGCTAGAATTTCGTATGGATTGGGAATAAAACATATTGCTTTTAGTGATTCTCCCCATGCCGAGGCCGTTATGAGGCTTACTGTTCCATTAGTAAATAGACTTTTGATCCCATGGATTATTCCAAAAAAAGAATTTACAAAGTTTGGAATACCAAAGAGTAAGATCAAACAATACAGGGCAATCGATGCATCGATCATAGTAAAAGGAAAAGCTCGGAATTCTACTCTTTCTAGGTTAAAGAATTCTAAAAAAAGAATATTATTGATTAGAACCTATGAATCACAAGCATCATATGCTCAAGACAAAGAATTCCAAATTATTCCAATAATCCAAAAAATCACTTATGCATTTTCTGATTATAATGTAGTCCTTTTGGGAAGATATTCGAAACAAATTAAAAAATTAAAAAATCAGTTTGGGAAAAAAATTACAATTTTAAATAATGTTGTAGATAGCAATCAAGTACTTTCACGAACGGATGTTTTCATTGGTTCGGGTGGTACTATGACTGCTGAAGCTGCATTAAAAGGAATACCTACTATTTCTTATAATGCCGTTCCAAATCTTGTTGAAAATTACTTAGTGAAAAAAGGGTTAATTAATAGAGAAGAAAGTCCCAATAAGATTATACAATTAATAGGTAAACTTCTGAAGTCAAATAAAACTAAGTTTAAAAAGAAAGCAAAAGTTGAACTCAGTAAAATGGAAGATCCATACATCAAACTTCTTGAAACGATTCAATCAATTACAGAATAACATTTTAAGGGAAAAAAATTAGATTCGTCGTCCGGCAGCCCGGTAGAGGATTATTCCGCCGAATGTAGAGGTCAAGCATAGGGGCCTTTGAAGCCCTTGACCCCAGTTCGAATCTGGGCCGGGCTATAATATATGAACGTAAAAATAAACATGATAAAGATAGAAAATCTATGAAAGAAATAACTAATTTAGTGGCTTTAGATACAATGATAGATTATCGTGAAAATATAAGCCGAGAAATCATTATACTTGATGGTGATATTAATTGAAAGATATCATTGTGGGAATGGGTGAAGTTGGTTCCACCATATTCCAGCTTCTTGAAAAACGAGGATTTCAAGTTCATGGTGTTGATATTAAGCAGAATAAAAGTAATGAATTACCAACTGATGAAGTTAACTTTCT
Organism: Nitrososphaerota archaeon; assembly: GCA_022564515.1. Taxonomy (GTDB): domain Archaea; phylum Thermoproteota; class Nitrososphaeria; order Nitrososphaerales; family Nitrosopumilaceae; genus DRGT01. Next base: position 31,023 of record JADFLH010000004.1, on the reverse strand, counting down.
TCATATCTGTTTTCCATATGATTCAAATTTCATGGAACAAGTACATCATTATACCAAACTATATAATCCAAAAGCGGTAGTTCTCCATAGTACAATTTCACCAGGTACAACACAAGCTGTTCAAAAAAATTACAAAATTCCAGTTATTTGTGCTCCAACACGAGGAGTTCATAAAAGGTTTTTGTTTGATATAGAGAGGTACATAAAATTCTACGGTTATGATAAACAACATGATTTTGATGGTTTAGAAACTGCCATACAACAAAGGTTCCAAAAAATCCATCAGATGACTAGTGCTATCACTTGTGAATTAGCTAAAATTGTAACGGATACGACTTATTATGGATGGATGATTGTTTACGCATATTTATCAAAAATGATTTCTGACAAACATGGAGTTGATTATGATGAAATGTGGCAATTCGCAGAAGAGCCCCATAAATATTTAGGAAACAGGCCCAAATTTTACACCGATCCAAAAGGCATTGGCGGTCATTGTATTATACCAAATTTAGAATTGTTTGGAGACTCTAAATATGAAAAGTTAATTATTGAAACTATAAAGCAAATTAACTCTATATTTATAAAAAAATCCAATGAGGGTAAAAATTAGTAAAAAGGGTTTCAATTAGGTACACAGTATAGGAGTACTGTAGTTCCGATCAAAGATCTTTTTGTTTAGTTAATAAATTTTTATTAAGAGAATCTTACTACGGATACTGACTTGTCTGAATTTGAAACTCTAATTAACAAACTTTTAGAACTAAAACCTGAATTTTCTCGATCAGGTATTGAAGAGATGATTAAACAAAAAAAAGACAAGATTGGTGCTGGATATCTAACTGATCAAGGTGCGCTTTTTTTAATTGCCGCAGAACTTGAAGTAGCATTATCTGAGCCCCTTAAAGTAGAGATGGATATCAAAGATTTGTATGTAGGTGCAAAAGAGGTTTCCTTGGAAACTAGAATTTTAAATTTAGCACCACCAAAGCAGTTCACGAGAAAAGATGGCTCTCCTTTTCTTCTAAGAAATATGACAGTTTATGATATTGATTCTACGGCAAGTGTAAAATTATGGGATGAAAAGGCTAATCTTCCTGGAATCGAAGAGCTAAAACCGGGCGATCTTGTCAAAATTATAAAAGCATATATTAAATCTGATCTCAATGGGAGGCCTACCATTAACATTGGTTCTGGTTCCCATATAGAATCGTCTCATGAAGAAAGTGATATCCCATCAATACACGATATCACAGTAGATGTGAGCTCTGTTAAAGAAGGGCAAACAGATTTGGTAGTTTCAGGTAAGATCGATGGAATGATTAATTCTATGGAATTTACAAATTCTAGAGGACAGCCAGGAAAAGCTCTTAGATTAAGACTGAAGGGTACTGATGGAGATTCATTAAGAGTTGTCTTATGGGGAAAAGATGAAAGTAATATTCCAAAAATAATTCCTGTAGATGTCAAAGTTCGACTTTTAGGTGTTAGAACAAAATCTGGGATTGAAGGACTCGAAATTCATGGTAATGAATCAACAATCATTGAGATTGAAGGCAAGCAAGAAGCGAAACCAACAACATTTCGAATAATTTCCATGGCTAAACTTGATTCTGGAGAAACCATGATACTTGGCGCAGATGATCAGGAACAATTGTTCAATATTTCTGATTCTTCTGAAAAAATGTTACAATTCCAAGAAAATGATGTAATTGAGTGTATGCCCACAAAAGTTTTTGGAAATTCTATCACATTAGATGAAAATTCATTTGTTCGCAAAGTAGATGATAATTCGTCTATTCCAAATAAATCTAATTTGCGAACAAAAATTTCAGATGTAAAAATTGGTGGAAATTATTGTGTTGAAGCAATAATTTTAAAGGTTCCTGAAAGGAGAGAAATTCAAACAAAGAATGGTGAATCTGTTGTATTATCTGAAATGTTCATAGAGGATGACAGTGGGCAAATTTGGATAAAGGGTTGGAGAAAGCAAGCAAGGTTTATTGATAAATGCTCAATTGGAGAGATCATTTCAGTAACAGGTGTAAATGCCAAATCAGGGTTAGAAGGAAGAGTTGAGTTAATTTTAACACCTTTTTCTATTATTACCAAGAAAAATTAGGAATCCCAGAATCCTCTTGTTATAATATATTGTCTTTCTGCTTCGTAGATTTGTTTATAGAGACTATCCTCATCGATCATATTTCTTAGAATTCTGGCTGCAGTATCAGCACCGATACCATATCCTGATAACACAATAAGGGCAGTTTTACCAAAATTTTCTATTAGTGAAGAAACTTTCCAAGCTCTTTCAAATTTGTGTTTTTCCTCGGCAGATATTTTTTTTCCTTTATGTTTTTTCTGTACGATTTTAGAAAGATCATAATCCGAGTAAAAAGTTGCAGTGATTTGCCGTGCTTTACAATAGGGGCAAGAAAGAGAATTAATTATTTCATTTGTTTCAACCACTCTAACCCACTTTCCACACCTAACACATACCAATCTGTGTTTAGTTTTAAAAAGTCTAGATTTTACCAAGTCTAAAATTCCTTTATCAACATTTGATGGTGAAGAATAGTATCTCGTTGTATGATCTAATATAGGTTCAGCCAACTTGGAAGATTTTTCCATTGAAAACCATTTGATATGAATTTCATCATTTTTTATTTTTTCTAGAATTTTTTCTGTCTTACCCAGATCGTATTTATCATGAAATAATTCTCTTAAAGCCTCTTCAACCAATGGGGTTTTTGAATATCTCTCAAAAAGGAATCTTGCAGATTTTCTTTCATATATCGCTTCACGACCAACAACTCCAAATTTTTTAGCGACACACCATGTTCTCCAGTTAACATTATGTGTTCCAGCTAGTGATGCTGAAATGATGGAAGATAAATGATAATCATCCTTTAACACTTTGTTCAATAATTTTTCCGATATTGGAGATCGTGAAGATAAAACTATTCTATATGCATCAGAACGTTCTTCAACAACAAATCCAAGCAAAGAGGATAGCATCGTAGAAAGCAGAGTTGCTAATGTTGTGTTTATTTTTGTACCAAAACAAGCATGTAAAACTATGGTTCCCTGAGGCTTCAAGGCCTCAACTACAATGGTTTTTTCATTTGGTATGGTATCAAAATTTAATTTCGAAATTATATTGTTAGTAATTTTCAAAGAACCCTGTTGTACTTTTGTTCTGTATATGCCGACTTTTTGTGCGGTATTGTAATCTACAGGTATACTTTCCCCTTCCCAGTAGGGAACAGTTATGCCACCAGCTGTTATTGGTTCAACGTTTACCATAAATAATTTTTCATCTATGTTTAATATTCTCCATTGCATTCCTCTTAGCACGAAAACATTTCCAGATTCGCCAAAATCCCCTACAAATCGCTGATCTAAAGTACCAATTATTTTCTTTCCAACTGAATCAAATACTTTAAACTTCAAAATATCAGGAATGGTTGAGAGATTTTCGAAATAGTATCTAAATGCTCTTCCTTTTTTCCAAAACGTCATGTTTTCTTTGTCAAAAAATAACAAATAGTTAGAGTCAAGAAGCTCTAACACGTTAAAAAAATCCTTCAACTTTAGATTTCTGAATGGAAAAGCTTTGATAACTGTCTTAAATGCATTTTCAACCGAGACTTCGCCTAATTGTAAAGTCAAACCAACAATATGATGCGCAAGTACATCTAATGAGCCATCATGAATTTTTTGGTCTTCTATATAACCCTCTTTGATTTGTTCTAATATTGCATAAGCTTCGAATTCATCGTCAGCATTGTTAGTAATTATCAGACCTTGTGCTGAAGAATCTATATTATGCTTGCTTCTTCCAATTCTTTGTACAAGTTTTGAAACTTGATGGGGGGAACCATAATGTATTACCAATTCGACTGAACCTATATCAAGACCTAACTCAAGTGAAGAAGTGCATACTACAATTCCAGATTTTCCTTCTCTTAGAATAGATTCAGTTTCTTCTCTGACTTGCCTTGATAACGAACCGTGATGTAATTCAATGTTGATATCCGATTTTTCTTTTAAGATAGATGCTAAAAATTCTGATTCGCCACGGGTATTTGTAAAAAGTAAAACAGGAGAATTTAGCTTTAGTTTCGTTATATAACAAATGATAGAGTCAGCTACATCAGATATAGTTCCATCTACATACTTTACTTCAACATCATAATTACGAAGGGAATTATCACTAATCACCTTACATTTTCTTTTGGTGCCTACAACAAACTTTGCGGCTTCTTCAACATTTCCAATCGTTGCTGATAACCCTATTCTAGTAATAGGCAATTTTGAAGTTAATTGTAATCTTTCAAGACTAATAGATAGTTGTGAACCTCTTTCACTGGATAATAATTCATGAACTTCATCAATAACAACCCATTCTAGTTCAGATAATGCATCCAACATTTTTTTCTGTGTTAAAAGTATGACCAGTGTTTCAGGCGTAGTAATTAAAATATCTGGGGGAGATTTTGTTATCTGTCTCCTAAGTTTTTGGGATGTATCACCGTGTCGAATCTCTATGGTCAATCCATCATTTTTTGCATAACCTGTAATTCTTCTAAATACATCACGATTTAGTGCTCGTAAGGGTGTAATGTATAATACTTTAATTTTTCCGATTTTTTTTGATTCCTTGAGAAGTGTAAAGATCGGAATAACTGAACATTCAGTTTTCCCAGATCCTGTTGGTGCTATTATCAATGAATCTTTTTTTTGAAGTATTATTGGAATGGCTTTTTTCTGAATTTCTTTTAACTCTTTGAATCCTAAAACGCTAAACTTTGTTGCAAGGATTGGATCAAGTAGTTGATTCTTCTGTTTGTTTTGACCTTGATCTTTCATAAACCATTATGCTAACTAATCCAATTGAAAATAGAATTACTGTAATAATTGGAATTGAATCAAAAACTCCAGCCATAATTTACCTCATTAGTTTCATGGTTAAATAGCTTAAGAAAAATCATGTAATCCGTCTGAAGAAATCTCGTAATAGAATTCAATTTCTTCGAATGGTGAATATACATTTCCAACATATTTTGTGCCTTTTTTTGAAAGTCTAATTTTCATGTGAGTAAACATGCTAATTGATTTTTCCAAATTTTCTATCTCCTTTTGATCTATGTTTCTGATCATATTTGTGATTACCACAGGTATTTTGTTTTGTATTATTATTTGAGATAATGAATGCATATACTTCATAAATAGTTGATTTTTTTCTAAAGATAATTCATCTTTGGAATATTCAAATGAAAACAAGTCACTGATATTATCAATTACTATTAAATCAAAATGTGATTCAATTTTTGACAGAAATTGAATCTGTTCAGAAGTATTAGTGATCCTACTCACCTTTACTTCATCCATTAGGGATAGGTCCATATTTCGGTTTTTCATAACTTGATGCATCCTTTCAGGTTTAAAATTTCCAGTTGTATCTTGAAAGAAGACGTGGCCTCCTTGGAGAAGAGAATTAATAGAAATTTGTATCGCAAGTTGTGTCTTGCCAGTACCACTAGCACCAAAAATGTCGGTGATTATTCCATTTTTAATGCCACCACCAAGAAATTCATCCAATTTTTTAATACCAGTAGGGATCATGTATTCAATTATTTACAAAGCTCTAAAAATTAAAAGGGATTTGTTTCAAAATCTTGAATCAAAGTTTTTATTCAGGGTAGCATCGTAGGCATGACAAGGGAAAATTCTTTGTCACAATCAACTGCTAAAAGACCTCTGGCAATACTTCAGAAAAGTACAAAGAAAAAAGTAACTGTTAGGCTAAAAAATGAAGTAGAATATAAAGGAAAAATGGAGAATGTTGATTCCTATATGAATTTGATAATGACCGATGCTGAAGAATTACGTGAAGACAAAGTAGTAGCCAATTATGGTAGAGTCATTCTCAGAGGAAGTAATGTATTATTTATCAGATTAGAAACTGAACTCTGATTTCTAAGTGTTTATTATGGTAAGAAATTTCCTTTTTACCTCCGAATCTGTTACTGAGGGGCACCCTGACAAAATTTGTGATCAGATTTCAGACGCCATTTTAGATGAATATCTTAAGCAGGATCCAGATTCACGAGTTGCAGTTGAGACAATGGTCACTACAGGGTTTGTAGTGGTAGCTGGTGAGGTTACATCAAATGCTAATTTTAGTAAAGAAGACCAAGAAAAAGTGGTTAGAGAAACAATTAGAGAAATTGGTTATGAAAATCCCGATTTACAGTTTGATGCTAATTCATGTGAAGTTATGCTTAGATTACATTCTCAAAGTCCAGATATTAGTCAAGGGATATCAGCATCGGAGAATAAAGAACAGGGTGCTGGTGATCAAGGGTTGATGTTTGGATATGCAACAAATGAAACTGATGAATTATTGCCTTTGCCAATATTGCTTGCACATAAGCTCACCAAAAAACTTGCAGAGGTACGAAAGACAAAAGAACTACTATGGGTAAGACCTGATGGAAAATCTCAAGTATCTGTTCTTTATGAAGATAATAAACCCAAAAAAATTGAAACTATCGTAATTTCAACTCAACATGAACCAAGAGTTTCAAATCGTGAGATAAAAGATGCAATGATTGAAAAAGTAATCAAACCGGTGTGTGTCAATTTATGGAGTGATGATATTGAAATTCATGTAAATCCAACAGGAAAATTTGAGATTGGCGGTCCTCATGGAGATGCAGGTCTTACTGGAAGAAAAATTATTGTAGATACGTATGGTGGTTTTGGACGTCACGGCGGAGGATCTTTTTCTGGAAAGGATCCATCTAAAGTTGACAGATCGGCTGGTTACATGTGTAGATACATAGCAAAAAACATAGTAGCAGGTGGATTAGCCGAAAGGTGTGAAGTTCAAGTAGCTTATGCAATAAGTGTCGCAGAACCAGTTTCTTTAATGGTTAATACTTTTGGTACAAGCAAAATTCCAGAAGAAGATATTGAAAATATAGTTAGAAAGCACTTTGATATGAGGCCATCTGCCATAATTTCTCAGTTGGATTTGAAAAAACCAATTTACAAAAAAACTGCTGCTTATGGTCACTTTGGCAGAAATGAACCTGAATTCAGATGGGAAAAAACCGACAAGGCCAATATTTTACGACAAGCTGCGGGACTTTAGAATTTCCTTATACGATTTAAATTTCAAACCAGATAATTTTTTCAATTTTCTAAAATTTCCAGTAAAGCTACCGATTAAGATATTCAGGTCATCTACACCAAAGATGCTTTTTGAATTATGAAGAGCATCAAAATAGGCTTTTTCCAATTTTATTTTTTGAATCTTTACATTCTTTGAGTCAATGAAATCATGAATATAGTTTTCAAAGCTTACAAATTGAGGTCCAACTAGATCAACAGTTTTTTTTGAAAATTTTTTTGTTGTTATTGCTTTAAAAAATATTTCTGAAACATCATTTACAAAAATTGGTTGAAGTTTATAATTTCCAGAGCCAGGAATAATTACTATTCCTTTTTTGATTTGTTTTTTAAGACTTTGAGAAAGAAGATCATCTTTACCAATAATGTATGATGGTCTAAAAATTGTGTAATCTAATCTTGAATTGATTATTGTTTGTTCAGCTTTGAACTTTGATATGAAATAACTTGAAGTAGAATTTTTTGATACTCCCAGACCGCTATTGTAAATAATTTTTTTAATTCCTGCCTTTTTGCACAGGTTAACAATTTTTTTAGTGGTTTCTACGTTGGTATACTGGTAACTGTTTTCAGTGGTTTCTCGACCACTGCCAATTAAATGAACTAGTACATTACAGTTTTTTAGTTTGGGTACCAGTTTTTCAGAAAGATCTCTAGAAATAATTTTGGTTTCAGATTTATAACTTCTAAAATTTCTCCTAGCAATACAAATTGTGTTGATTTTCTTTTCATTTAAAATTCTGCGAAAGTTTCTTGCTACAAAACCGTTAGCACCAGTGATCGCAATTTGTAGGGAATTTTTCATGATACTCATTGATACATCAAAATTGTATGTATTATTTTGTTATGAATTACTGCGATTATTTTGAAAAGAATGCTATCTGATGGTTCATATCAAATGCAAAAAAAAGAAAAAGGTTGTGTTGTTTATCTTACCTCTCATTGAGGACTATGGTATAATCATGATAAATTACACCAAATATCATGACATATTACCTAGGTTAATTCTAGAAAAATTTGAAAAAAATCCGACAAGAATTAAAACACAAAATGAGATGATTTCAGTGTGGAAAAGGTTCAACAGAAAAAACTTCGTACAGGTTTTACAACTGGAACATGTGCTGCTGCATCTGCAAAAGCTGCCATATTATCAATAATAAAACAACAAAAAATTCAAACTATTGATGTTTCTTTACCAAAAGGCAATTCAATAGAATTAAAAATTCATAGTTGTAAATTTAATAAAAATTCTTCAAAATGTTCTGTGATAAAGGATGCTGGGGATGATCCAGATGTAACACATGGAGCTGAAATTATTGTGGATTTATCATTGACTGATAAAGCTGATCAGATTGAAATTGATGGTGGAGAAGGTGTAGGAGTTGTAACAAAACCAGGTCTTGGATTAGAGATTAACAAACCTGCAATTAATCCTGTTCCAAAACAAATGATTAACCAAAACCTAAAAGAGGTTGCAAAAGACATACTCATAAAAAATGGAATCAAGGTTATAATTTCAGTTCCAAAAGGAAAAGAACTTGCAATAAAAACTGACAATCCTAGACTAGGAATTGTTGGTGGCATTTCAATTCTTGGAACATCTGGCATTGTAATACCATATTCAACTGCATCATTTGCTGCATCAATCAGACAAAATCTTGATGTTTCATTAGCGTTAGGTGATTATACAGTTGTTTTAACAACGGGTGGAAGAAGCGAGGAATTTTCAAAAACACTTGTGGATTTACCTGAACACTGTTTTGTTACAATGGGAGATTTCTCAGGTTATACAATTCAACAGTGTGCAAAAAAAGGAATTAAAAAAGCGTATGTTGTAGGATTTATTGGAAAGCTTTCAAAAATGGCAATGGGTATCAAGCAGACCCATGTCAAAGGCTCTAAAGTGGATATGAACTTTCTTGCAGATTTGGCAAAAAATTGTGGTGCAAACGAAGGACTAGTTAATCAAATAAAACAGGCCAATACAGCTAGACATGTTAAGGAAATAATTCAGGAGAATGAATTAAATGAATTTTTTACAAAAATTTGTTCTAATGTTTATGACCATATGAGAGATCACTCTGAGAATAAAGTTTCCCTTGAGGTCATTCTATATGATTTTGATGGCATTATTCTGTCTCAATATCCTGAAAAGTAAGGTATTTTATTAAATTAGAAAGGATCGTACCGTGGAAAAAATTTCGGTTCTGGCAATCACAAAAAACGGAATAAAAATTGGAATGTCATTAAAAGAACTGTATCCATCATGGAGGGTTTTTGCACCCGTAAAATTCTCTGATACTAGCTCTGAAATAGAATGGTATTCTGAGTCTACTGCTGGAAAAATTGCAGAGCTTTTCAAAACAAATGACGCGTTAATCTGTTTGTTTTCTCTTGGTGCTGTAATTAGACTGATTTCACCACACATCAAAGACAAAAAGACCGATCCTGCAGTTCTAGTAATCGATGATAAGACGAATTTTGTGATAAGTGTACTATCTGGTCATCTAGGAGGGGCAAATGAATTAGCTGAACGGATTGCAAAAAAACTGGGTGCAACACCTGTAATCACTACTGCAGCTGATGTAAACAAAACCATTCCTGTTGATCTTTTGGGAAAAGAGTTTGGCTGGAAGATTGATGATGATTCGACAGTAACCAAAGTTAGTGCGCTAATGGTTAATGAAGAAAAAATTGGGGTGTATCAAGATTCTGGAAACAAGAATTGGTGGAAAGCTGATTTACCAAAAAATGTTACAATTTATTCTTCGTTTGATGAATTAAAAAATTCTGATTCAAAAGGATTTTTGGTTATATCAGACAAAATTGTTGAATCGGAAATTTTACATGATGCTGTTGTGTATAGACCCCCAAGTCTTGTTGTAGGAGTTGGTCTTCATTGGGATACATCAAAAGAAACAATTAAAGAAGGCTTACAATTATGCCTTGAAAAAAACAAGCTCAGTCCTTTGTCTATTGCAAAGTTTGTTTCATTAAAGAAAACACAGGATATTAAAGGCTTGATAGGAATTGGAAAAGAGATGAACATTCCAGTGAAATATTTTGAAAAAGATGATTTGGTAAATGTTGAGGTGCCAAACCCATCTCAAACTGTCAAAGCCTTTGAGGGAACCCCAAGTGTTTCAGAAGCTTCTGCAATAAAGGCGTCTGGAGGCCAATTAGTTGTACAAAAACAGAAATTTCCTCCAAATTTGACAATTGCAATAGCGAGAATAATAAATTGAAAAGAGGACTACTATTAATAGATAGAGGTAGTAGAGAGGAAGAAGTAAAAAACGAACTTTGTGTTATCTGTAAAAGAGTAAAGGAAAAAGGAAATTATCAGTTTACGGATTTTTGTTTCTTGGAGGTAATTCCACCATACATCGAAGAGGGAATCAAAAAATCCCTTGCAAATGACATTGATTCTCTAACAATTGTTCCCTACTTTCTGTATCCTGGTAAAAAGGCAAAGGCCGCAGTAAATGATGCAATAAAATTTCAAGCATCAACAAATGTAAAATTCATTGTCTCAAAGCCAATGAGCATGCACAAAACGATGATTGAATTGGCAGATAACAGAATAACAACTGCATTAGAAAAAAACGGAACAAAAATTTCCAAAAAAGATGTCGATGTTTTAATAGTTGGGCATGGAAGTAAGGATCCTAATGCTCAGCTTTCAATCAAGTATGTAGTTGATGGATTAAAAAAAACATACAGAAACGTGAGTCATTGTTTTTTGGAAATTGAAGAACCAAACATTTCTCAAGGAATTTCAAAGTGTGAAAAAGACAATCCAAAGGTTTTGGTGATTGTGTTCTATTTTCTTCATGAAGGTGCTCATGTAAAGCGAGACATCTATGAAGACCTCAATCCAGCACTTGAAAAATCAAAACTCAACAAAGTGTTGATAACAAAACACATTGGTACTGATGAAAAAATGATTGATTTGATTATCGAGCGAGCAAGAAAGGTTGAAAATGCAAACTAGAAAGGGGCAATCCATTGAAGATGCAAGTATGCAAGTTATTGAAAATGAGATTGGTTCACATCCTTATAATGAAAAAGAATGGGCAATAGTTAAGAGAGTAATTCATTCAACAGCTGATTTTGATTTTGCAGGAGAAAACGCAGTAATTTTCCACATAGAAGCAATTGAGAGAGGACTAAACGCACTCAAAGATGGCGGCAGCATTGTGGTTGATGTAAATGGGGTTGTAGGTTTGATTAACAAGCAACATGTTAAGGAATTTGGCAACAATATCATCTGCAATATTTCAGATCCTGAAATTACACGGCAAGCACAAAAAGAGAACAAAACCAGATCTCAGATGTCTATGAGAATGGCCTCATCAGAGATTGATGATGGTATAGTTGTGATTGGAAATGCTCCAACAGCTCTTCTTGAGGTGATCCACATGATTCAAGAAAAACTAATCAAGCCAGCAATAGTAGTTGGTATGCCTGTTGGGTTTATTTCAGCAGCAGAATCAAAGGATGAATTGAGTAAAATCGATGTTCCCTATATCACCAACAAGGGTCGAAAGGGCGGAAGTGCATCTGCCGCTGCAATTGTTAATGCACTTTACAAGCTAATCAAAGAATCATCTTCTTGACACTCTGATACAATTTTCAACAAATCTTTGTGCATAGTCTGAGCTGTCAAAATAGAGATGGCCGTAAGAAGCCAAAGTGTTATATTCCATCATACCATCTTGTTTGTTTTTTATGCCCTCACCAATTGAAAGATTATATGCAAATTTAGAATCTCGTGGTAATGAATGAATTTCGGAATAATGAAATTCGTGGCCTCTAAGATTTTTTGACTTTGTTGAGACGATACAATTTGATTTTATTTTTCCTTTAGTATAGTTCAGCTTCATTCTTTTTGTCATCTTTGTTTTTGCATCAAACAAACCTACCATTTTATATTTTTTGATTCCATAATCAATTGATTTGGTGAGGTACATTAGTCCTCCACATTCAGCATAAATTGGAATTTCGCTTTCAGCTAAATCTTTAATTATTTTTTTCATTTTATGATTTTTTTCAAGTGAACTACCAAGAACTTCTGGAAAGCCTCCACCAACATAGATGCCATTACAGTAGGGAATTTTTGAATCTGAGATGGGACTGAAAAATTTGATTTTTGCTCCTTCACGCCTTAATGCTTCTAAATTATCTTGGTAATAAAAATTAAAAGAGTTATCAAGTGCAACAGCAATTGTAGTTTTTGGTTTTTTTATTTTTTTGACATTTTGTTTTGAAATTGATAAAGTGTTGTTGCTAATGTCAATTAGCTTGTCAATATCAATATGGTCTGAGATTTTTTTTGCAATGGTAAGAATTTTGTTTTTCATTGATTTTTGTTCTGTTGCAGGTACAAGTCCCAAATGTCTTGATGGTAACGAAAGAATTGAATCCTTAGGAATTGAACCTACAACAGGAATTCTTACAGATTCTAGAGCACGTTTGCACAGGATTTCATGTTTTTTGCTTCCAAGCTTATTTAGAATAACACCAGTAATTCGAGAATTTTTATGAAATTTTTTGAATCCTAATGCCGTTGCGGCGATTGAGCGAGCAGTTTTGCTAGCATCTAAAACCAGTATTACTGGAGCCTTTAGTAAAGATGCTACATGATGAGTGCTAGAATAGTTTGATGCTCCTGTGAATCCATCGTAATATCCCATAACTCCCTCGATAATAGAACTGTCAGAGTTTGAGTTTTTAGTAAATGAAGTAACTAGTTCTTTTTCTCCCATTAACCAAGCATCAAGATTTCTTGTTTTATTTTTTGAAATTGAAGAAAGATAACTTGGATCAATATAATCTGGTCCTACTTTAAATGGTTGAACAGAATATCCTCTTTTTTTCATTCCGTGTATGATTGCACATGAAATTGATGTTTTACCAACTCCACTAGTTGTTCCCCCAATTATCAATCTTGGAATTTTCAATTCGCATCAATAGAGCAGTTTTTTATTTAAATTGTAGCAGAATGAAAAAAATTGGATTAGTTATCTTTTTAGTTGGTCTTTTGGAGAAGTGTTTAGGATGAGAAAAGATGGTTTAGTAATAGTTTACACTGGAGGGGGAAAAGGAAAAACTACTGCGGCGTTAGGAATAGCATTAAGAGCAGCAGGATATCATCAAAAAATTTGCATGATTCAATTTATCAAGGGTTCATGGCATTATGGTGAATTGGATTCCTTTAAAAGATTAGAACCAGATTTTGAGATAATAGCAGCTGGAAAAGGTTTTGTTGGAATCATAGATGATAATAGTCCAAGAGAAGAACACAAAAAAGTCGCACAAGAAGCCATTAAGATTTGTAAAGAAAAAATTCAATCTGGAAAATATGATATCATTATTTTAGATGAAGTGAATTATGCAATAAATCTTGGATTGATTGATGTTGAAGCTGTTTTGGATTTTATAAAGTCAAAGCCTATAGAACTCAATCTCATTCTTACTGGGAATCATGCAAAAAGAGAAATTATTCAAGTAGCTGACCTAGTAACTGAAATGAAAGAAGTAAAACATCCATTTCAGTTGGGAATAAAAGCAAAAAAAGGAATTGATTTTTAATTAGCAACATTAATTTACACATCACAAAATTTAGAGCCAATGTCAACCGAAATTCAAGAATTACCTGAGCAGGGAGAGATTGTAATTGCAACAATAACTAAAGTTATGGAACATGGGGCATATGTTAGTCTTGATGAGTACGACGGTTTGCAAGGATTTTTACATGTATCTGAAATTGCACCAGGATGGATTAGATCTGTTGGCAAATTTGTTAAAAAGGGCGAGAAAAAAGTTTTTCTTGTAAAAAAAGTAAATCCTAAAAGAGCAGATATTGACCTGTCACTAAAACAGGTTTCAATTGATCAAAAAAAGAAGAAACTACTGGGTGTAAAACGACAGAATAAAGCAAAAACCTTAATGAAAGATGTTCAAGTAAAAGCAAAGTTATCAGATGATGATGTAGAAAAATTAGAAGATTCTCTTTATTCAAAATATGATTCTATTTATGATGCTTTTATTGATTTAGCTCGAAGCGGAATATCTGTTATTAAGGATTTAAAGGTGCCCAAAAAGACTCTTTCTGCTTTAGAAGAAATAAGTTCCAAAATAAAAGTCCCGTCAGTTGAAATCAGAGGCATTTTAGAAATCATTAACAACAAATCTGATGGAGTTGAAATTATTAAAAATACACTTCTTGATGTATTGAAAGAAAATAAGGATAAGAATATACAAATCACTTATGTAGGTGCGCCAAAGTACAGACTAGCTGTTAAAGCTCAGGATTTCAAGTCAGCTGAGAAAATTATGAAACCAATTCTGGAAGAAATTCAACGAATAATAGAAAATAAAAAAGGCACATTCAAGTTTACTAGAGAAGAATCACGAAAAACACGTGAGGGTTAGAATGCGTTTTCAATTACGAAGGTGCGACAAATGTAAAAAATACACTTTGAAATTAAAGTGTCCACATTGTGGACAAGATACTTTTTCAGTACACCCCGCAAAATTTTCTCCAGATGATAAGTATATTCGATATAGACTTGTTGAACGATACAAGTAGTTAATACCTATTATGATTCTGAATTAGGATTGTAATCTTTGTTTATTTCATAAATGAAGATGCCCAGTATTGGTCCAATGTTTTCGTCTTCAAAAGATGTAGAAGAGTAAGCTAATCTCAAAGGTCCATTTCCATCAGATGGAAATTTTATGTCCTTTGTATAAATTCCAACAGATCCCGGTTGATAAGTTTCTGAAAATAGGCCTGAGCCACTATCTATATAACCAATAGGAGAATATGGGATCATTTTACCAAATAGAGTATTTTGCCAAAAATGATCAGTTCCACTAATTCCATCATTTTGTAAAAATTTCGAAAGAGGTACCTCTGCAATCCTCATGAACCATTGTTTTTTGCTTTCATCACCGCCGCCAGAGAGGATATAAATGCTATTAGGATCTTTTTGTATTTTTTGTGACGAAATAAAAATTAAGATATAATCAGCATCCATTTCTTGCAACATTTGCCATGCACGGTCTGGTTCACTGAGTAACATTTTTGCAATATTTTTAATTATGCTAGTATGGATAGTCGAATTATCAGCCAACGATTTTCTCTCACCTAATGTTGAAATCCAATAACCATAATCCCACCAAGAGGCAATTACAGCGTCCTGTGGAGTATTATTTTTTAACCATGCTAAAGCTGAAAGCCAATCATCTGTAGCTATACCAAAACCGGTTCCTCCATTCAAAATAGTAGCAGGTATCAATTGGCTATTAATCCAATTTCCTTTAGCCGGAATTGAGAGAGGTAAGATAAACAATATCAAGATAATTACAACATATGAAATCTTTGTAATCGTTCTAGTAGATTTGATAAGTTTTTTCTTTGATGGCTTGTAAGTTCTAAATAATTCACTAGTTAATATTGAAAGGCCGATAGAAGATAGTATTATTACAGAAAGTGCTGCAAAGACTTCCAATCTTATAAATGCAGAGCTAACATGAACACCAATTATTCCAATAATTAATGTAAAAGCAATCATATCATTATGTATTTTAATGGATGAAGCTGTTTGTTTTTCTTGATTTCTTAAAATTAACCAAATTGCTAACCCTGCAAAAATCATAAAAACTGAAAGAAAGAAGAATGATTGATCAATCGTTGTAGTTGCGTGTTCTGCAACTGAATCAACTAATGGATCTATTGTTGTAAGAAAAGGATTGATTGCATTTAGGTACCTGAAGGATGGCATGTTTATGATTGGAAAGATTTCACTCACAGAGATCATGGTAATTCCTGCAATGATTGTACCAGCTAAAAAAGAAAGCCCATTTCGTAGTTTCTTTTCTTCTTTGCTGATTTTCTGAATTAAAATACAAATTACTAAAAACGCTGATGGTCCAATCAACAAAAAACCTCCCACACCAAAAACAAAATCTATTCCAGGTCTCTCAAAGGCCATAGCTGTCAGTAATAATATAGCAGTAAAAACTGGAATTGACCAAATCAAAAATCTGTGATCTTTTCTAACAAATGGTATTACTAAGAAAAATAATCCTAAGGGAATAATGAAGAATTGGATTCCTCCCCAAGAAGCTAGTCCAAGGGCAATGATGATTCCTCCTCCAATAAGTTTGATTAAGGCGTGTTTTTTGTTGTCAGATTTTATAGCACTTAGAAATAGATAGAGTCCTAAAAGACCATAAAAAAGCCCTAATGGTTCTGATTTAAACCATCCTAGATTACCACGAACAATTATGGGTAAAGAGATTGCAAAAAATAATGATGAAAAAAGACCCGCAGTTGTACCTCCAATTACCCTCACCAAAGCAAAAATGATTATGGTTGTTAGGGATCCAAAAACAACGGGAAATAATATTGTAAAATCGTAAAGGCTTGAAGAGCTTCCAAAAATTTGATACATTACTGCAGCTGTAACATGCAACATCACTTGAGATGTTGCAGAGACATTTCTCCCGATAGGATGCCAAGTCATGTCATCGTGCCATTCAAAATATGCACCTAAGCCATTATCTACGATAAACTGTGTTGCCCTATAATTGAAAAATGGATCAAATTCATTTAATTCAAAACCAAATGCGGCAGATTGTGATCTAATAAGAAAAGAAATAGAGAAACTAATTGCAAGAATTCCAATTATTAAAAGATGATGTAAACGAAAGTCAAATTTTCCAGTAGAGAATAATTTTAAATTAGATACCAACTATCGTGTGTGATTTTAAATTGTTTATTACTCTTTTGTAAGAATTACAATTAATAGGAGATCTGAATAAATGAAAAATTCTAAATTGTAAAATTAGTTCTTAATTACCAAATTGTTTTTCTGGCTTATGGAGCAAAGGTGCCTTTGAGAATTGTTTGTTCAATCACATGACCCTCCATTGCACTTTCGACTTGTTCTTTCGTTACTCCTTTTTGTAGTTCTAATTTTGTATCCAATGCATAAAGTTTGAAGATATAAGTATGTCTTTTGTCAGGAGGTGCTGGTCCACCATAACCTAATTCTCCAAAATCATTCTTCCCATCAGTTGCTCCTGATGGTGTAAAAGATTCTTGGATTTCAGTAATTGTGGGTTCAATGTTTGAAAGAACCCAATGCACCCAAACCTTTCCAACAGCTGCCTGAGCATCAGGATCATCCATTATTAGTGTTAATGATTTTGCTTCAGGGGGAACTCCCTTTATAGTTAATGGGGGATTTACATTATCGTTTTTGTATCCATATTTTTTAGGAATTTCTTGTCCAGTATAAAATTCAGAACTTTCTAATTCAAAATCTGTCATTATTCTTATGATTATTCATCTGTAAGTTAAATTTTTCTGGGAATCTAAAATAATTCTATCATTATATAGCGTTATTATGCTACCACCGAGTGATTTTATTTTGTTTTTTAATTCTATATCCATTGTAGCAATTATTCCACCGTGATCTTTAACATATGAAATTAGTGATTCGTCAACATAATTTCCTGAAATTGAAATTGTTTGTAGTTTGTTGATCAGATTTAGGGTTAAAGTTGCTTCATGCTTTTTATTTTCATTTTTTGAAAGTTTTTCCAATTCGATCTTAACAACTTCTGGAACAACAAATTGAATCTGTCCTATTTCCGTTTCAAAACTGTTAATGTTTTTTATCTTTTTTGTGGCTAAGTGTATGAGAAAACTTGTATCACAGATAACGTCAACCAACTATTCCTGCTCCAATTAATCTCCATCTATCTTCAATTCTTCTACTAATTGCAACATTTTCATTTTTAAAGAGACATACTGGTCTTCTAAATTCTATTTCAATGATGTCATCTTTTACTTTTATTACTTTAGAAAGTACGGGTGCAGTACCAATGTTTAGCCTTAACAGTTCTCCCATCTGAACTGGTAACACTTTTGTCTCACCTGTCATTCCTACTGCTGAATCAAATAAGCTGATACTAAGTTTTGTTGTAGAGGAGATTTCAGGAAGTGTGTCAGGTTTTCCAATCACAGAACCAATTAACGAATCGATTCTTGTCATTGAAGGGTCTAGTTGGGTTCTAATTGCTATTAAACCACCAGGCTTTACAGAATCAACAATGCCAACACCAGTTCCTAGAGACACAATTTTTGTGTGTATGGTTTGATAGGTTTTCTTCTTCTCATTCAAAAAACCGGGTTTAATTTCGATTTCATCTCCTACCGTGAATTTCCCTTGCGTTAGACTTCCTCCAATTACTCCACCTTTGATATCTTTAATTTCGGAACCAGGTTTGTTTACATCAAAAGAACGTAATACGTGCATTACTGCACTTTTAGATTCATCTCTTTTTGGTGTTTCAAGGGTTGTTTCAATTGCACCAATTAGAGCATCAATATTAAGGCCTGATTGAGCAGAAATCGGTATTATTGGAGATTTTGTAGCATTTGTACCTTTTACAAATTTTGCAATATCAGAATAATTTGCCATGGCCTCTTTGTAAGAAACTAAATCCACTTTGTTTTGTACTACTACAATCTGTTTTATTCCAAGGGTTTCCAGAGCAAGTAAATGTTCTTTTGTTTGTGGTCTTGGAACTTTCTCATTTGCTGCAATTATCAACAAGGCACCATCCATTAGGGCAGAGCCAGATAACATGTTGGCCATAAGACTCTCATGACCTGGACTATCAACAAAACTTACTACTCTAGATAATTCACTTTCGTTACCACAATTAGGGCATTTAGGGCTTGTTGAATAGCCTAATGGATCTTCACAATTTTTACATTTATAAAAAGCAGCATCAGAATAACCTACCCTGATTGTTATGCCCCGTTTGAGCTCTTGACTATGAACGCTTGTCCAAGTTCCAGTAATTGATTGAACAAGAGTAGTTTTCCCATGATCTACATGTCCAGTAGTTCCAATATTTACACAGGGTTGATATCCATATTTTTTTATGTACCAATCAGGTAGAGTTTCTTTCCAGTGCAATGGTCAAAATGTAGAATTGGGCTATGTTAACCTATTCTTTTTTCTTTTGTTTTTTATCTTTAGGAGGTGAATCAGTTTTTTCTTCTGGAGTTTTTTCTACACTTATTATACCATCAAATTTACAATTAATTTGATAAGTTTCTTCAGAAATTGTATTACCACGAATTAATTTACGAACTCTTTCTCCTTTAATGGCATCTTGTAATCCAACTCCTTTAGATAATAAAACGTATTTTCTTGAACCACCATGAATATCAGCCCTCATTGGAACTCCTGATTTATCGCTACCGCCTGTAATTTTCAATTTTCCACCTAGTCCTACAATTGCTGCATCGGTTTCTTGTCCAATTTGCAAACCCAATAATGCATTAGCCTCATTATCTTTCAATTCCCTTGTTTGGGACTTTCCTTGTTTATCAGATATGATTAACTTGAAGTTAGCCAAGCATTCACAAAAAAATTTGAACTACTAATTAACGTTTGGACATTATTTTTAAACTAAAACGCTTCAAAAAATTTGTAGTTGAGCAAATCAAGTATCTTAATATGACAACATGGAAATAAATTTGTGATCTTGTCATATGTTTTATCCAAAGTGTGATATGTTTTTTGATTGTTCTAAAAAAGGAAGTGTTTGTAATTAGAATCCCGGTCTATCTGGAATATAATCAGCTGTCATATTAATTATATTTTCTTTCATAATTTCAAGATAGCTTTCATAGTCTGCTTCAAAATTACAATGTGGGCATTTTACAGATTTCAAATCGTCGTCCAAGATAGCTACTTTTTCACATTCGGGACATTTTGCATCCATGTTGTTATTTCCTCATCAATCTATATAACACTAAGCTAAAAATTGGTCTTACGCGGAGTTAGTCTAGCCTGGTTATGACGTCAGCTTCCCAAGCTGAAGGCCGCGGGTTCAAATCTCGCACTCCGCATTTTAATAATTTTGTTTCTAAAGCTACTGTCTATTCTTGCTTACTTTCTTTGTTACCTTTCTCAATAAGTTCATTTATTTTTGAAATAAGTTCAGGATAAGTTGGTGATGTGATTTCCCCTTTTTCATTTACTGTAAGTTCTAATTTTTTAATCAATTTCTTTTCATAATTTTTTACTATATTTCAACTTATATACCACAAATTAATTTTTGATAAAATTTTTAATTATGTCTTTACCATCGCTTGTCATTTCTGGATGAAATTGGGTTCCAAAAATGTTTGAACCCTTAACCTTTATGATTTCATTTAGGCAAGTATCAGAATAGGCAATACGTTCCAATGATTCACCCAATCTTGAAATCTCATAATGATGACTTTCAAAGACATCTATTTTGCCTTCACATAGAGGATTTTTCTTAGAAATAGTTACAATTTGATGACCTTTTTGAGGTAAAATTGATTTCTTTATTGTTCCTCCCAAAGTAAGTGTTAAAATCTCTGCTCCGTAACAAATTCCTAAAAGTGGTTTTCGTTCTAGGATAGCATGTTTTATTATTTTTGAGTTTAAGCTGTTCATTAATTGATTATTTTTACGTCTACCTGACAAGATAAATGATTCATAATTGATTAGATTAGAAAATTTTACTTTATGTTCTTGTATTACTTCAAACTGAACTTTCTTCATAAGAAAATCAATAAGATGTTTGGTGTATACAGAATCATTGTCTATAACCAATAACAATTAGATGCCAAACTCAATTGAGATGTAATGCATTTCCAGTATACTATTTCTTACAATAAGTGTA
The DNA here is from genome assembly GCA_022564515.1 of Nitrososphaerota archaeon. Taxonomy (GTDB): domain Archaea; phylum Thermoproteota; class Nitrososphaeria; order Nitrososphaerales; family Nitrosopumilaceae; genus DRGT01. The sequence continues at coordinate 10,071 of JADFLH010000004.1, read as the reverse complement.
CCAAAATTGAGAATATTATCATCTTGCCACACATATACTCTATCAGTCCGAGGTTTTACAAAGTCATCTATGAAGTCTGTGACTAGAGTCTCAGTAGCACTTTGTTCTACTGCAGTGAAAAAGAAGATTTCACTTTCTTTGAATGATAATGGAATTTGAATGGAAGCTGGTTCTAAGATTTCTATGTCTTGTTGTTGAAAAAGAGATTTGACGTATTCTATTCTATCTGCTTTATCTAACTTAATTATTTCACCATTTAACACTGGAGAGGGAGTTACAACTCCTGAAAGTTTTTGTAGGTAAGCTTCAAACGCTTCTTCTTGCGTATCCCCAAGACCAACATAATACTCTCCTGTGAATGCAGCACCTATTGCAGCTATAGTACCTAGTTGAGCTACAACACCTCCTGCACCAGCAGTGTAAACTGGGATAAAGTAGGTATCTTGTTCACCTATACGATATAAGATGTTATCACCAATTCTAGGATTTCTCAATAGAGTTTTTAGTTGTGCAAAATCAGGATCTCTATCAAGTGCTTCACGAACCGCGGTAGGTCCAATAAGTTTGGTAGTTGAGTTTAAAGGAATTTCATAAAATTGCATTTTTCCAAGATTAGGAAGATCATTTTCTACAATCATAAATCCTGCCAAGTTTCTTCCTTGCGAACCTTTTAGCTCAAGAGATAGTAATCCAATGAATTCAGTGTGATCAAATCCCGGAGGTTTTGCTTCAATAAAGTAGGTGTCTAAGCCTCTTGGAACTTCATAGAACTCATTTGCTTGAATAAACGTGTCAACCTCCTCAACATGATATATGTTGTACATCTCAGTTTTCCAATTAAACAGCTCTACAGGATAGCGAATTTGTTTTTCAAGCCAGGCAGGTATTGGTTCTATTTGACTCGAATATTGACTTTCAAACATTTCAGCAAAGAAATCATCTCCTGACTTTAGTAGAGTGATATTTCCATCATAGGTATCAATCAAGGCATATCCTACCAATCTTAGGTATGGGTTATTTGCTGACCAAGGAACATCTCGTGTATCAAAAGCCACTATAAGCGGTATTAGCCAATAGGAGTTTTTTCCATCGGTAACTGGAATGGAATCTAGTTCTTTTCCAAACAAATTATACAAAAAGTATGGATAGAGTGTTTGCATTCTTTGCTCGATATCCTTGTAGCGCATTATATGGATGGATTCTGTTGGGTATGATATCATAAAGTTTGGTTCAAAAAACCAGCTTAGTGGTGGTGGTATTGTTAAACCACCTATACCATCATAAAATGCGCCATTTAGTTCATCAGTGGTTTCTCCCCTGTTTATTGGATATCCGGTCCATGTTTGTTCTAATAACCCTCCTTCACCATAATAGATCGATCTTTGTGAGAAGAATTTGGAGCTATCAACAATCTGACCATTAGTAGCCTCTAAGGTAAGAAAACCATTGGGAACATGGGTGTAAACGAGATGTTCGTTATACCATATATTTTCTGCACTAACAGAGGGAGGTAATATTGGTTTCATAGAAGCTGTCCAGTACAAAGTGTTATTGAATCTAAGAATATCGTTATCCTCAAAATCAACATATGGAATCAACCCAATTTCTGGTTTCAATTTTGCAAATGCTGCTTCCCAATCCCATACTCGTATAACATCAAGTACATCGTGGTTTTGTTGGATGTAATTTTTTATGTTATTAGGAGGAACTGATTGTAATTGTACGTAATGAGTGTTTTCTATAATTTTGTCTAGTTCTCCTATGTATCGATTTACTCCAATTTGTTGGGCAGTGTATGGGCCGAGATACTCAATCTTTTTTGCATCAGCTATACTGTTATTCATTGTCACAATACCACTAACAATAATTATTATTGAAATAACTATCAAAATTCTTATGTAAAGATCTTTTTTGAGCATGTGTGTTAGTACACGAGCTCTAATTCGATCAAAAAACGAAAATGCAATTAAGGCGAATCCTATTACCAAGACTCCTGCAATTACATATCTTGTATTGTAATCAATGTCGCTAGTAAAAAAAAGATTAAAGCCGACCCAAAGAGTACCTATACCAATGATTGCAGTTACTGTAGAAAAATAACGTAGGTATCTAGGCTTGCCTTTTGATATATCTTGAAAATAAGATGTTATTGTTTTTATTATATAATGCAACCCAACATACAAAACAAGACGTAATCCAACTGCAGATAGAAGTGGAGGGATTAGAATTAATAGAGAGGGAAACATTGGAACAACCTTTTCTAATGAATAAGAAGAGTCTATTGGGGGAGTTACAAAGGGTAATGAAAACAGAGTTGGTAAATTTTCGATGCCAAGATAATTTCCAGCAAAGAATTCTGAAGCTGCAAAACCAAACATTATGTTTGAAAAGAAAGCGCCAAAAAGGAGAACTTTGGTTATTTGCCAAATAACAAATCGTGGTAGGCTTAAGTGGAAATCTCCAAATCTAGAGATAATTTTTGTAATGGGTTCTTGGCCACTATTACTTAGGAATGAAATTCCTGTGTTTATTATATACCAAAAAATTGAAGAACGGGCAACTATGTTTACTCTTACTAAGACGATTGCAGAAAGAATTATAGCTGAAATAGTAGAATAGTATAACGGCTTTGTGAATTGATCCCCAAATTCACTAAAGTTCATTGATAAAATTATTCCCTGATTACTAACTATAGCTAAAATTACGAGTGCGATAGCAACTATTATTCCTAGACGAATATACTTACCAGAATCTGGCGGAGGAGTTTTTTCAGTAGTCTCGCTATACAAAATCAATATAACTTATAATTTCGTAAATTAATGTCTTACCAGCTAAAATATCAAAATGTGGCATTAACAAAAAACTAATGATTGCAACAATTTTTTCAAGAATTTTGTTAACGCTTAAATTACCAAGTAGAGGTTGCCAATCCTTTACAAATCATGTAGATTGCTGCAAATTTTGGAATTAAGACCTTTTCATTTTTGAATGGTCCAAATTTTTTATTCTTTAATTCGAATGAAGATGGACAGTTTGCTAAAACCTCAGTTGGCTTATCATCAATAAAGCATGCGTCTGAAAATGGATCAAACGTATCTACATTTTCACATTTTTGTTTTGTCAAGCCACTTTTGCTGTTAAGTGAACCTGGTAATCTAAAAATTCTGTGTATATCTATTGTAACATTTGGATCAATCTTTATCCCAACTGCCTCTTTCACATCTTCAAGTTGTTTTTGAAAGGAAGAATAACCGTCAGCCAAAATTTTTGTAATTAATTTTGATCTTTTTGATTTTGAGCCAAAAAGATATTCTGCAACTCGGCCTTTCCATCCCTTTTCATCAAAATCTGGGAAAGATGATCTTTCTGATTTGAATTTCTTAAAACCAAAAGTTTCTGGAATTGTGCCACGAAGCATCAGATAATCAACTAAATCTGCTCTTTCTCTGGAACCTAATTTTTCATATTGGGTGTTTAATGCATAAATATGAAATCCTTCGTTTCCAGAAAAAAACACTTGAATGTTATTTTGCTCTATTCCCAAGTCATCAATAAGGATACTAAACAGTTTTTTTACTTCTTGTTTTACAGCATGAATACAATTCTTGCACGTTAATGATCTTTGATCAAGCTTTTTAGATTGACAGTTTGGACATTCTGAGAGGTTTACAAACACTTCTTGGCATGATCGACACTTTTTACAAATGTGATCATTTCTGCAATCAAGGTTTAGATCTTTTGCATCTATATCGAAAATTAAATTTGCTTCTTTCCAATCTTTTTCTTCCATAGGGAGATTTGGAAATGAGTAGTAAGCGTTTGAACAATAAACATCTGAAGGCACGTTGTTCATCAACATCAAATGTAATTCTTTGTCATTCTTTATTGTAAGATGTCTTATCATGCCTGAATTAAATTTTTGATAACCAAATTCTCTTTCTGCAGATCTGGGAGGTACATGGATTAAATCAAAATGATCAAAGTAATATTTTTTGAAGGTTTCTTCTAATAATTTTAAATCGTTTTCATGCATTTATTGTCTTTTTCTTTCCAAATTGAATGGGGTTTATTATTCCATCACATTCAGGAATAATATAGCAAAGATCTTGTCTTTTTAATTTTTCACATGAAGGACAAACGTATTCTGTCCTACTGCCAGAACTTCCTGCAAGATGATTAAGTTGGTACAATGTAACTTTTTCGTTGTAATCAGGAGCATTTTTGAATAATGGAGCTATTTGTTCTACAGACTGTCCCCTCCCTAACAAAAAGGTGCCAAGCATAAATCTTCCAGAGTGAGACAAATTTTCCTCTTTTTCTAATACTTCAATTGCATGTTTAATGCAAGGTGGATATTCTGTAGATGAAACTATTGTGGTGGGAAATTTTTTTGCTATTGAATTTAATCTTTTTACTGGTTCTTTAAATGCATCTGACATTGTGGGAATAGTGGCATTATGAATTTTTGAATTGATGTAATTGCCTAGTTCTTTTCTAACAAGTCTAACCGTTTCATGTGGAGTCAAAAAAACAAGTCCTCTTTCTACTCTTCTGTTAACAAGCTTCCACTCACGTTCATGAAAACTGACTGCATGTTTTAGATAATCAGAAGCTGGAATTACGAAATTTTCATCATGTTTTTTCACGTTCATGTAAAAAAGATCCCGAAGTATTTCGATCGCTAAATCATCCCTTTCAGAAATATTTACCAAATCTTTTTCCAAGTATTTTTCTGCTCGTCTTGCCTCAGCTAGGGCAAATCTTTTGATTAGTGTATTCATACCACTTAATTTTAACAAAACTACAGCAAGAAGAAAAGAAAAAACCTCTCTAGGTAAAGAGGCATCCTTTGCTGCATGAGCATCTACAATATCTGATTTGTAGATCTTTCCATCAGCAGCTACTTCAATTCTATGAACTGCTTTGTCTACAATTAATTTCAAATCAGGATCAGAACCAAATTGTTCTAACGTAAAGCCCTTATCCTTAAGGTATTGTCCGGCATCGGCCAAAAAAGGATATTTTGCCAGCTCGTCTTGACCAAGAGTTATCATATACTCTGTTGCAAATCTTTCCTTAAAAATTTGGTTCGGAAATAGATTTTCTGGTTTTTGAGTAAACTCATTTAAATTAAGTTTTTCAAAGTTGGGCTATATGCAGATCGGCTGTCATGTATCAATATCAGGCTCGATTGATAAAGCAGTAGATAATGCAATGATGATAGATTGTTCTGCTTTTCAAATCTTTACTCGAAGTCCTAGAAGTTGGCATGTAAAGGATCTTAGTGATAATGATGTTAAAAGCTTCAAGCAAAAACTTGATGACAGTAAAATTGACAGATTTGCGACAGTTGCACATATGCCATACTTGCCAAATCTTGCAACACCTAACCATGATGTTTATTCAAAATCTGTGAATACACTGATGAAGGAGGTAGAAAGATGTGGGAAATTAGGAATTCCATTTCTTGTAACTCATCTCGGTAGTCATTTGGGAACTGGAGAGGAGAATGGCATTAAAAGACTTGTGAAGGGCTTGGAAAAAGCTGCAGAGGTAAAAAATGATGTTATGATTTTACTTGAAAATACCGCTGGACAAAAAAATTCTGTTGGATCAGACTTTGATCAGCTTGCTTCAATCTTTTCTCAATTAAAACCTACAAAGAGGTTTGGAATTTGCTTTGATACATGTCACACCTTCTCTGCAGGATATGACCTTCGGACAGATAATGCAGTAAAGGATACTATGGAAAAATTCGATGAGGTTGTTAGTCTTGAACATTTGAAGATTTTACATCTGAATGATTCCAAAGGAACTCTGGGATCTAATATAGACAGGCATTATCATATTGGCCTTGGTGGCATCGGTGAGAAAGGTTTGAGTGCAGTTATAAAATTCATGAATAAGAAAAAAATTCCTATGATTTTAGAAACTCCAATTGATGACATCCGTGGTGATTTTGAAAATGTCAAAAAGGCAAAGGAGCTTGCATAAGGATTTATTTCATTAGTAAAGTCATTTTATTATGAATTATGATAATGTAATGAAACTTGCATTAGAAAGAGGTTTTTACTTTCCTAGTTGTGAGGTCTATGCAGATGCACAAGCTGGTTTTTGGGAGTATGGACCGGCTGGTGTTGGATTGAAAAATAAATTTGTGGAGCTATGGAGAAGAGAGCTTGTTAGACGTGATAACATGCTTGAGATTGATGGCTCACAGATCATGTCGCAATCTGTTTTTGAAGCCTCAGGACATCTTTCAAGCTTTGCTGATCCTATAATTAAATGCAAAAATTGTAAATCAACATTTAGAGCAGACAAATTAATTTCTGATACCACAAAGATTGAGATTCCTGAAAGTGCAGATTTGATAGATTTTGATAAAGCGATCTCTGAAAATAATATAAAATGCCCAAGTTGTCAAGGTGAATTTGAGTCATCCCGAAAATTTAACATGATGTTCAAAGTTGGGATAGGTCCTGATGGAGAACCAGCATATCTTAGACCAGAAACTTGTCAATCTATTTTTGTTGATTTTCCAAGACTTTACAAAACAATGCGTGGAAAGCTTCCTATAGGAATTGCTCAAATTGGAAAAAGCTTCAGAAATGAAATTTCTCCAAGACAAAGTCTTCTTAGATTAAGAGAATTTTATCAAGCTGAGATTGAGATATTTTGTAATCCTGATAAATTAAATGAATTTGAAAAATTTTCAGAGGTTCAAGATGTCTTAATTAGAATTCAAGTGGATGACACTCCAAAACAAATGACCTGCAAAGAAGCTGTGGAAAATGGGACAATTCCTAACAGGTTTGTTGCATATTACTTGGGTATTCTATTGGAGTTTTATGAAAAAAGTGGTATTGATATTATTAGGAGTAAATTCAGAAAACTATCCGAAAAGGAAAAGGCATTTTATGCGGAGGTGGCGTTTGATTTTGAAGTAGAAACAACTGCTGGCTGGCTTGAGCTTGTGGCATGTAACTACAGATCTGATTATGATTTAGCAAGTCATGCCAAAAAAAGTAAAGAAAAATTTGAGGTAATGGATGGTGATGTTAAGGTTCTTCCTCATGTGTTTGAGATTTCTATGGGAATAGACCGGAGCTTGTATTCTATTTTGGAACATAGTTTACGTGATGATAAAGAAAATGAAAGAATTGTTTTATCCTTAAAACCATATATGGCTCCAATTCATGTTGGCATCTTGTCTCTTGTAAAGAAGGATGGTCTTAAAGAAAAAACTGATGAGATATACCAAGCAATAAAAAGTAAATTTGATGTGTTTTTGGATCATTCTGGAGCAATTGGAAGAAGATATAGAAGATTAGATGAGATTGGTACGCCGTTTGCCATTACCGTTGATCATCAAACCTTGGAAGATGATACTGTAACAATGAGGATGCGGGATTCAATGAAACAAAATAGAATTAAGATCTCAGAGATAGAATCGTATCTTTTAAAAGAAACTTCGTATCCCTGAGAAATAATCGCTTTATTCTGATTTTACAGTTTCTATTTTACTGATGGTTCTATACTTTACCTTGAGATTGATGTCCTTTAATGCATAGGCTTGCTGGACATAGTCATCAATTGTTTCTAGAGTTATCGTCCATTCACTTGGGAGGGGATCTATTGAAGTAATAGAGAATCGTTCTAGGGCACTTTGTGGTCCTGAGTACTTTACTCTGTAAATTGTTTCTCCCTGCTCAATGCTAACTATACCACCACGTTGATCATAGGTAGAGTCTGTAACTATACAATCTTTAGTTCCACCAATGATACAATGTCCTTCACTATCAACTACTCTGAATCTCAAGTTTTCATTGAAGGGATCAGAGGCATATAGTAATGCAGGTTGTGCTACTGGATTACCAGAATCATCAGTAAGTATCTCAATTGGCCTCATTTGTGATAATGGAATTATCTGGCTTCTTGCAAATGAGTTTAATTTTGCTGAATCTGTGCTCAATGATACGTCATATAGATCTGCTTGTGCCTGAACGTTGTAGAACATCTGCTTTCCTACCTTTGGAATTGCCCACTCTAGTTCAACTTTTGTCTGACCTGGTTTGAATAGCTGTGCTTTAGATGAGACTTTTTCTCCGTTTACAACCAAAGATACTGTTCCGTAGGCTGCACTTGTACCTTTGTTTTTGAGGTAGGCCAAGGGTTTTATTGTTGTGCCTTCAGGTTTGCTCGTTGTAATATCTAATTCTATTGAAGCATCTACATCAAATGATGGTTTAACACCAATACTGGAATGCTTTGATTCTTGTTCATCCAGGTTCTCATCTGTTACATATATCCAATATGTTATAGCAGGTGACAGGAGTAGCTCAGCTGGAATTGTAGCAGATACAATTGATGTTGAATTTAGTGATTTGATTTGAGTTGCTTCCATGAATAATCCTATGTATTCCTTCTCCAGTTGTCCTGTAATCACAAATCGAAGTTCTGCTCGTTTGAGTGGAATCTGACTAGTTACAATGGCAGAGATGGTTAGAGATTCATCATCAAGATAGTAAAGTTCTGACTCGGTTTCAGCTCTGTGCTGTGTACCATTATCAATTTGGAATTTGGTATCAAATATTCTTGGGCCAGTAAACTCAAACTCTTCAAATTCCTTTGGAATTTCTTCTACAAAGATAATTGAGTCTTTACATTCTGTTATATGGATAACAACTTGTACTGTATTTGGCCTATTATCTCTAATTTCTGTAACTCGAACGATAAAGACGGCCTCCTGCGGATCAAGTGGTACTTCATATAGGTACCTGTCTACCTTTGTGAGTTGGTTTTGTTTTGCATATGGTTGTTCATCAGCTAGTGTTGCAAGAACGATTCCTGACTTTGTTGTAATAAACTCAACCGAGGTTACTTCAGAATCACTTGCAACCAATATTCTTGCGATGTTTTCCGTACACACGTCATATGATATTTCGTGAATCACGAGAGGTGAGGCAAGAATGCCACCAAATCCGGCGCCACCACTTGGACCAACTCCAGTAGCACCACTTCCGCTGCCAGCTGGTCCAGATGGAGATGGTCCTGGAGAAGGTCCTGAAGATGGTGCTGAAGGCCTACCGGTAGAGAAGCTCGAAGCACTCTTGGTTAGGATGACTAGATTGTTGCCCGAATCATTCTTACATGCTTGGGGTTCTGTGCTTGGAATGTTGGATACTGAAGAAGGATCAAGAGAGTCACATATTGTTGTAATTTCAAGTGTGGTGCCTCCATCAGTCTTGTAAGCATTCTTTCCAGTCTCTCCTGCAAAAGTGAACTTTACTGGATTACTAAATGTCAAGCTAACATCATCACTACCAAACTTTATTGAAGTGGAAACATCAACATTTGGTATAGATACTGTATCATCTATTGGTAAGATTAGTTTGCCATCCCAGTTGATTCCAGATATTACAGTATTTGCGGGTATAACAGTTGTGACCGTTACATCGGTATTAAGAGAGGTAATGGTCAATTCGGTTCCAATAGTTGCTTGATCCAAGTTACCAACTTCAACTAATATTTCTGTATAATTTATGGAAACATCTGTGATAGATGGTTCAACAGTAATGGTATGCAAAAGTGCATTCCCACTTACAATTAGAAGTTGTGTATTATCTTCTTCTATTGGCATTTCTTGTTGCTCATTTTCTATTAGGTTTTGATTGATTCCTATGTTCTTAAAATTCGTATTACTATCTGCGATACTAGATGAATCCAAGAATGTTTTGGATGTTGACTTTGACAAATCATCTGTAACTGAGATCGTATCTGATAAGGATAGTAATTTTGTTAATATTGTAACAATAGAGTCAGATATTGTTACAGAGTCAGATAGTGAGATTAGTTTTCCAGCTGATGTAACTATCTGATCTGATACAGCTATAGAGTCAGATAGTGGTTTTGTAACAGATTTTGTGATTGTGTCAGTGATTGCGACAGAGTCAGATAATGAGATTAGTTTTACAGCTGATGTAACTATCTGATCTGATATGGTTATGGTATCAGATAGTGATTTTGTGATAGATTTTGTAATTGTATCTGTGATTGTGACAGAGTCTGATA
>JADFLH010000030.1 GCA_022564515.1 Nitrososphaerota archaeon | reverse complement strand
TTGAAGAATGCAAGAATAGTTCATCTACAAAAGAATGTCTAAATTGTCATTGGGATGAATGTTGTTGTTGGTCAGTAATTAACTCAAGATTGGAATCAAATTCAAATTTCAGGGGATAATCTATGAAAAAAAAGACAATCGGCGTATTGATTCCCATAATTATAGTTGTAGGAGTTTTGGGAATATTTATCTGGCCAAATCCTGTAATACAAAATACAAGCTTTGCCTGTGCTTTAACTGAAGGCAATCCACAAGGTCCTTACTATATTGCAGGAGCACCATACAAAGAGAAACTTGGAGAAATACTTGAAGGACAAAAACTAATAATTTCTGGACAGGTCTTAAATCAGAACTGTGATCCTGTACCAGAAGCAATAATTGATGTTTGGCAAACTGATTCAAACGGGAATTACAATTTTGAAGATTTCACACTTCGTGGAAAAATAAAGGCAGATGAAAATGGTCAGTATAAACTTGAAACCATACTTCCTGGTAAATATTCAGTAGCTGGAGTTATGCGCCCGGCACATATTCATGTAAAGGTCTCAGCTCCTAGTTTGCCATCGCATACTACGCAGCTTTATTTTGAGGGAGATGAACCCAATGACTTTTTTGTAACACCTTCTTTGATTTTGAAATTAGATGAAAAGGATGGAACAAAGTATTCTGAATTTAACTTTGTTATTTTTACTCCTTGATGAGTTTGAATACCCATTGATTCGAACTATTAAGCGTAATTACGCCCAAATTATTCCACGTAAAGAGAGCAGAATCCCCATGGCCCCATTGAAAAATTTTTTAACTGAATTGGAATGATAAGTTCTATGAAAGATGGATTTTGGAAATTCTTTATAGTTTTTGTCGCACTTGCTGTGTTATCTTTTTCATCAATGAGCTTTGCATATGGCCATCCTCATTCAGGAATGGTTGAAATCAATGGTCATTCACATGAACAACAAAATGAGATAATCCCTATTAATGAAAAAATTGGAATCGAAAAAACTTCTGTCTTTTTCCATGCACCTGCTAACAACAAACTACCATGGGGCTTTGTTGAAGGGAAAATTGCCAATCATGTTGCTGATTATCCGGTGATAATTCAATTTTATAATGAAAACGGAGAGGCTGCTCACTTTGCACAAACTGACGTAAGTGATGATGGTTTGTATGAATACAAGTTCAGAGCACTCACTATAGATCATGGAAATGTAATCAATATCTTTGAGGGTGATTATGCAGTGTACATTTTTAAGGTAGTATATCTGCATCCAAACACTAATCAGATTTAAAATCCTCTAAGACCTTTTGGCCTAATTACCTCTGGATGATCTTTCATCCAAGAAATTCGATCTAACATAGCTTGTTTGTCATGAGGAAATACTCCCTTGATGGTGTAGGCATTAGAACCATGGTTTGCTCTAAAAATTACTTGATTTTTTACATCTATTTGATTTACCAAATCTTTCAACTCTTCAAGAGCTTCAGAGTCTGATATTGGTATGAATTGTTCACCAAATTTTGTAAAAAATTCATTTTTAATTCTATCTTCCAAGTATAACGTTAAGGCTGCCAAGTAATGTGGTGAACATGCATTGATAACCTCTGCTGTACCATTGATATGTTCTTTTGAGTACGTCTTTCCGCCCAAACCAAGAATTACCATGCATGAAAGAATGTAGTTTGCATCTTTTGCCTTATTACATGCTTTGACTATTGTTTTTGCGACTGCACCTTTGGTAACTTTTTTTAAAATTATATCAGAACCACTTTCTATTCCCAAGTAAAGCATTGTTAGGCCGGCATCATACATCTTCTTCAATTCTTCTGGTGATTTTTTCAAAAGATTCATTGGCATTGCATAACAAGAAATCCTTTCTAAATTAGGAAATTTGTTGTAAAGATACTTTACAATCTTAACCATATAATCTGTTGACAAGTTCAAAGCATCTCCATCAGCTAGAAAAATTCTTTTGGTATCAGACATTTGCTTTGTTGTCATGTCTATTTCTCGTTTCACTTCTTCCCAAGGTCGTTCAGTGTATTCTTTTCCTCGATACATATCACAAAAGGAACATTCGTTAAAGGAACAGCCAAGTGTAACTTGAAAGATTAGTGATTGTGCTTCTGATGGTGGTCTATAAAGAGGAATGTCATAATTTAACATCATAAATTTGATCCAGCTTCTTATCATTTATCACTTTAGGTACGCACATTTTATTCTAATCTCTATCAATATGATTCTTAGACTCATTTAATTTTTCAATACATTTTTCTTTTTTTGGAATGGATTAAAATCTCAGAATTGACATTTAATCAAATTAGTCAAAATTATAATTTTTCACAATCCAAATACCTTTTAGTTTATTGAAATCACATATATCGTATCATATATGGCAAATGATCCTCATGCAAGAAGACTTTTGTGGTTTGTATTTGCTGGCTCACGTGGGGGATTAAATCGTCTTAGAATCATTTCTATTTTGAAGGAAAAACCTCATAATACAAATCAACTTGCTAATGAATTAGGTTTAGACTATAAGGCCATTCAACATCATATCAACGTACTTAAAAAAAATAATCTCATCATCAAAGAAGGAGAAAAGTATGGTGTTACTTTTTTCATTTCAACCTTTTTAGAAGTTAATATGGAGACGTTTGATGAAATTGCAAAAAAATTGGAAAAAAGTAAATAAGTATTGTAAAGGTGGATTCATCTAAATGGAGCCAACTTCAGCAATCCTATCTGCTGTTTCGATTGCAAACATGGCAGTACTGGGGATATTGATGTTTACATTTGGAAAAATGTATGCCAAGACAAAAGCACAGCTTCCAATTGGAATGATCGTAGTATCTTCAATGTTATTTCTTCATAATGTAATTGGTGCACTTGCTTATTTTTCAATGGATGAACTTTTCTCACATGATATATTTCCATACATGTTGGGAGTTGGAATTGCAGAACTGGTTGGCTTGTTGATATTTCTAAAAATAACATTAGATTAGATTTAGTTTATTTGTAAGACTGTTTTACAATCATAAGGTTGTAAAAAGATGGCACGTAGCATTTATGTAGATGGTTCAGGTGGTATTGATTCTGGATACGGATTTTTTGTGAAAGAAACCGGTGAATCATTTTATGAAAAAAAACCAGACATCACAAACAACCAAGCAGAATATCTTGCAATTATCTCTGCACTAAAAACATTTGTAAACACTGATGAAGAAATCACTATTTTCAGTGATTCCAAAAATACTGTATATCAACTAAACCATGAATATGCAATAAATAATGAAGAGCTTCGTTCTCTGGCAAGAGAAGCTTGGTCGTTGATTGCAAAATTTTCTAAAATTAAAATTTCGTGGGTTCCAAGAAGCGAAAATTTGGCTGGAAAAATGCTTGGAAGCTAGACTGAAAGGAGAGCTAATGAATTTATGAATAGCTTTATTATAGAAAATCATTTGAATTAATTCTATCAAAATGACTGAATCTGTTTTCCTTTCTCCACAATCAATCGCAATTATTGGTGCATCAGACAAAGAGGGAAGTGTTGGCCGTGCAATTACATCAAACATTATAAATGGATACAACGGAACTGTTTTTCCAATCAGTCTCACAAGACCTACAGTATTTGATAAAAAAACCTACAAGAGTGTTCTAGATGTTCCAGAATCGATTGATTTAGCAGTAATCATTACAAAAAACACAATCGTTCCTTCTGTGCTGGTAGAATGTGGAAAGAAAAAGATCAAAGGTGCAGTTGTTATCACAGCAGGATTCAAAGAGGTAGACGAGGAAGGCAAGAAATTAGAACAACAACTAAAAGATATTGCAAAAAAATACAATCTCAAAATAATCGGACCTAATTGTTTGGGAGTAATGAATCTTGATCCCAAAACAATGATGAATGCAACTTTTCTGAAAATTACACCAAAATCTGGACAAATAGCACTAGTTTCTCAGAGTGGAGCAATATGCGCTGCACTAGTTGAAGATGCAAGTGCTCAAGGAATTGGTTTTTCTGCAGTAGTTAGTATGGGTAACAAAGCAGTTCAGAATGAAATTGATGTTCTTGAGATGCTAAGAGACCACAAACAAACCAAAGTCATTGTAATGTATCTTGAAGACATGAGTGATGGTCAGAGATTTTTAAAAATATGTAAGGACATTACTCGAAATAAAAGAAAACCAGTTTTGGTATTAAAATCAGGACGAAGTCCTGAAGGAGCAAAGGCTGCTATGTCCCACACTGGAGCATTGATGGGTTCAGATGAAATTTATGAAGCCCTTCTAAAACAATCTGGCGCAATAAGAGTTGATACAATGGAAGAACTTTTTGATTATGCAACTGCATTTTCAAAACAACCACTGCCACTCGAAGGTGATTTAGTTATCGTTTCAAACGCTGGAGGTCCTGCAATAATTTCAACCGATGCATGTTCTAAAGATGGGATCAAAATGGCAAAAATAGAAGACATTAGACCAAAAATAGATGCAGTCATACCGCCTTGGGGAAGCTCAAGAAATCCAGTGGATATAGTTGGCGATGCAGATTTTGAGCGATTTAATAACGTCCTTGAAAATGTTTTGACTCACAAAAATGTGGGTTCTGTAATCACAATGTGTACCCCCTCTGCAACTCTTGATTATGACAAGCTAGCCGAAGTCATTGTGAGGATGTCTAAAAAACATAACAAGACTATGCTAGCTAGTTTGATGGGACTTGATGAAGGAATAAAGAATAGAGAAATTTTGGCCGAAGGCGATGTTCCTTATTATACATATGCTGAGGGAGCAATACGAACACTCAAAGCGATGTTAAAATTCGTTGACTGGATAAAAACCCCACAGGGTAATATTTCAAAATTTAAAGTAGATAAAAAGAAGGTCCAGAAAATTTTTGATAACGTAAGAAAGGAAGGAAGAACTAGCCTTCTTGAAGAAGAAGGAATACAAATTTTACGAACTTATGGATTCTCTCTTCCCAAAAACATATTGGCAAAAACAGAAAGCGATGCTGTTAAGGCTGCAAGAAAGATTCATTTTCCAGTTGTTATGAAAATTGTATCGCCACAAATCATACATAAATCTGATGCAGGTGGGATAAAAGTTGGATTAAAAAACGACAAAGAGGTTCGTAGTGCGTTTAGGGAAATTGTAAAAAACGCAAACAAGTATGACAAAAAAGCCCTCATCAAGGGAGTGCTTGTTGTTGAAATGGTAAAGGGAGGTAAAGAGATGATCATAGGATCAAAACTTGAACCTGGATTTGGTCCAGTAATAATGCTTGGTATGGGAGGAATTTATGTAGAGATCCTAAAGGATGTTACATTCAGACTAGCTCCTGTGACAGATAAGGAAGCTAATGATATGATTTCTTCAATCAAGACACAAAAGTTGTTGAAGGGTGTAAGAGGTGAAAAACCATCCGATATCAACAAATTATCAGAATGTATACAACGACTTTCACAACTTGTCACTGACTTTAAAGAAATCAAAGAACTTGATATGAACCCAGTTTTAGTAATGGAAAAAGGCAAAGGATGCAAAATCCTTGATGTAAGAATTGGTATTTGATCCTCTCAATTATTTTTAAGACTAATACAGATCTAGAATTTTTATACAACGTCACGGGATGGTGCTTATGGTAATTAGGACAGGAGAGGAATATATCGAGAGTCTTAGGGGTAAAAATCTGAAGGTCTACCTGTTTGGAGAACTGATAAAAGAACCAGTAGATCATCCACTAATTCGTCCTTCTATCAATGCAGTTGCAGAAACTTATGATCTTGCAGTAAGGGAAGAAGAACTAGCTACAGCCCATTCCTCAATAACTGGTCAACGGGTTAACCGCTTTTTGCATATAGCTGAAAGCGCTCAAGATTTGGTTTTACAAAATAAAATGCAGAGGAAAATGGGACAAAACACAGGAACGTGCTTCCAACGCTGTGTAGGAATGGATGCCTTAAACTCACTTCATTCAGTTACTTTTGAAATTGATGAGAAATATGGAACCAATTATCACCAGAAATTTTTAGATTTTATCAAGATGGTTCAAACTGAGAATGTTGTCATTGGAGGCGCAATGACTGATCCTAAGGGTGATAGAAGTAAAGGCCCAGCTGAACAAGATGATCCTGACATGTTTGTGCGCGTTGTTAAAAAGGATGACAAAGGCATTTACATCACAGGTGCAAAAGCACACCAAACAGGATGTATCAACTCGCATTGGATTATAATTATGCCAACTATGCGATTAACTGAAAATGATAAAGAATATGCAATTGTAGGTGTTATTCCAGCTGATGCAGAAGGAATTACCTACATCTATGGAAGACAATCATGTGATACTAGAAGCATGGAAGAGGGTGATATTGATTCAGGAAACTCAAAGTTTTCAGGACAAGAAGCAATGATGATTTTGGATAATGTGTTCATTCCATGGGATAAAGTTTTCATGAATGGTGAATACGAATTTGCATCAATGTTAGTTGAAAGATTCACCTGTTATCACAGAAGAAGTTATGTATGCAAGACCGGACTGGGCGATGTGTTAATTGGTGCAGCTGCAACAGTAGCGGACTATAACGGAATTCCTACAGTCTCACATATTAAAGATAAACTAGTTGAAATGACTCATCTTAACGAATCAATTTACGCTGCTGGAATCGCTTCATCTTATCAATCACACAAGATGAAATCAGGAGTTTGGATGAATGATGATATGTTAGCAAATGTTTGTAAACACAATGTAACTCGCTTTCCATATGAAATAGGTAGATTAGCTCAAGATATTGCAGGCGGCCTTCTGGTAACCATGCCTTCAGAAAAAGATTTCAGAAATCCAGAGACTGGTCCGCTACTTCGAAAATATTTGGTAGGAAGAAAAGGCGTCGATGTTGAGAACAGAATGAGAATTTTTAGATTAATTGAAAACATGACTATGGGAAGAAACGCAGTTGGATATTTGACAGAATCCATGCATGGTGCAGGTTCGCCCCAAGCCCAAAGAATACATATCGCTCGCCAAATGCAATTAGGTTACAAGATGAATTTGGCAAAGAATCTTGCAAACGTAAAAGATGACTTTATAGAACCAGCTGAACCTTCTGATTACTTTAAGCGAGTTTTCAAAACAAACAACAACGAAGAGTAAATTTAATCTTTTTTTTCTACAAAATCTTTAGAATTATTGTTTTTTTCTGATTTTGATTCAACTTTATTTTCTTTATCATTGATGTTTTTATTTCCCTCAGCTTGAGAATTTGTATAGGCATCATCTTTAGGAATTTCATTAAGAACATCCAATTTAGGGGAAGATTGGCTTGTAAATTCTTCTTCAGAATCTATAGAATCATCAAAATCAATTCCTTTTTCTTTTTTATTTTTTGAAATCTGTTTGAAAATCATAACCCCAATTATTATTGCAATGATCACATAATTGACTGGTGGTCTTAGAATTTGGGTAATGGCACCAACTTGAGGAACTACATTGGCAACTTTACCGATGAATTCCTCATCAGTTATGGGAAAATCAGTTCCCGGAATTGATGCTGGATTTGCATCTCCCTTGGTTCTTAATGTAAATGGATCATCATCAATGATGGAAACTACTCTGTGGACTATAACTCTGTCATGTCCGGACGGACGGTTAAAAACAATGATGTCGCCCACCTCTACTTCTTCAAATGGAGAATACCAAGGCAAAGATGGGAAAAAAAGAAATGGTGTATTACCTTGAACTACTAAGACATCGTATACTTCAAGTTCTGGAACCATACTGCCACTTGAGACTACAAAAAATGGATTTTCAGTTCCATAAAATACTTGCAGACTTATCCAAATTACAAAAACACCTATGCCTACAATTATGATGTCCTTGATAAATCCTTTTGAAATTTTACCAGCTGTCAAATTACGTTCCAGAACCTTGTTTCATGAGATAAATATTATTTGAATTTCACACTCTAGATCTTTGTGCCGCATTCTTCACAAAATTTTGATTCTTCATTGTTGACAAAATCACAGCTAGGGCACCTTCCCGTTTGCCTTGACGGTGATGTGGAAATTCCGCCTTCAAGTGTTCCCAACAAAACGATCTCGCCTACTTTTTGAATCTTATTCCAGGGAACCGTTATATCATTACCCTCTATGTTAGTTATTACTAGTACGATAGAGTGAGATGAATCTACGCCCACCTGTTTTGCTGTTCCAACTCTTTTTGCATTTTCATCGTAAACGGTCATTCCAACTATTGAACTAAATGTATCTACCCCACGAGCTTGATTTTCTGAAACCAGAGTTTCAGGAGTACTCACTTGAGCAAAGTCAGGCATCACTAGCGGAGGTTCATCAGCTGATGGAGACTGGACCATTGTATCTAGATTTGGTGAGATAGGCTTTGCTTTCCCTACATCACGTTGTTCCTCTGGTTTTCGAAAATCTCGGTATTCCGCTAAAGTTGAGCCACAAGAGTTGCAAATGTATTGACCCCTTTCAACTAAAATCAAATTCTCAGCTACCTCCTCGTTAGGATTTTCAAACTCAATCTTTGGGCTTCCTTCGTAATCCTTCTCACATGTATTGCAAAAGTATTTGGAAATTTTTTCAGATTCTAGTCTTCCCATAGGAGCCAAAAAAAGATCAGGCCCACCCAAGTTGCCTTTTTGTTGTTGTTCATCTGAAACATTAGCCATAACAAAACCACCAGATCCTCTTAACTTCTTGAGTCTTAGCTCAGAACTCATACTTCAGATTTATTTCATGGTCATTTAAGTATATTTCAACTAAATTAAATCATCAATTTTTAGAATGAAAACGATTCTAACTTTTGGAACAAATTCTGGTCAACATTTTTAGGTGTGTACAAAGAAACAAACTGCATAAATGGCAGTTACTAAAGTATCTGATACAAAAACATGGGAAATTGATGTAATGAATTCAAAGGTCCCAGTTTTTGTTGACTTTTGGGCAGAATGGTGTGGTCCATGTAGAATGGTTTCACCAGTTGTGGAAGAACTTTCCAACGATTATGATGGCAAAGTTAAATTTGTTAAAGTCAATGTAGATGAAGCAAATGAATTAGCATCAAAATACAATATATTTAGCATTCCAACTTTGGCAATTTTCAAAAACGGTCAGTTAGTGAGTCAGCAAGTTGGTGCTGCATCAAAAGATTCATATAAAAATATGATTGAAAAAACATTACTAAGTTCATAAACATCTTATGTTTTTTATTTTTTTAATCTAAAGTAATTAATAATACAAAACCAAAATTAAGCCATGTCGTTTGGTGAAATAGATACATTAAATCTTCTAAGTGAAAAGCTTGATAAGCTATTCGATGATTCTCAGAGTTATTACGAATCATTTTTGGATTCAAACAAGCTATACAAAGCAGGAAAACTAGGTGATAAAGAATTTTTTGAAATGATAGGTGATTATGTTGTTGCATATTCCGCGTTAGAATTCTTAGCAATCAAAGTGATTTTTGAAATGAAAAAAGCAATTGACAAAATAGCTGGAGGAAAAGCTATAGGCGGTACACAATCTCCTAGTCTGATGTCTGGTGTGGGTTCACCTGGAATGATGGGAGGTGGGATGGGTATACCCCCTCCACGTATGGGAACTGCAGAAAATCCAGTTGGTGTGCCCCCATCAATAGTTTCTGCAAAAGAATCTGGAGATATTGGAACTTTGCCATCTCCAGATCAATCTATGATTGCACAATCTTCAAGTGGAAAATCCTGTAATTCATGTGGTGCAGATTTGCGGCTAAATGCCAAGTTCTGCACAAAATGTGGTAGTAAAGTTTAGAAAAATTACAACATCAAAAAATAATTCTTAAAAAACATTAATTTTGAGTTGTACCGCAATTAGTGCAGAATTTCGCTGTTGCTGATATTTTTCCACCACACTCAGAACAAAATTTTGTATTAGAGTCAGATTCATCCTGTGGACTTCCATATATTCCACTAATTCTCACGGCACCAGATGGAACATATTTCTCATCATCAATGATTTGAACCGGTTCAAAGTCTCTTTCTTCTACAAATGTGTAAATTCTTGGAACTGTTTTTTCTTTGTCTTCTGGATCAGGAACTATATCTCCCAACCACAAGGCAAATCTCGTTAAGGTTAATTCAGGAGTTGAGAATGCAAGTGTGTGAGTGGACATGTATGATTCAGCTGCTTGTTTTCCGGTGAAAACCTCCATGAATTCTCATAGTCAGAGTTTACGTATAATAGTTTCTAGATAGTGGACCGGGAGGGAATTGAACCCTCGACTTCCGCGTTGCGAACGCGGCATTATACCACTAAACCACCGGCCCTCTCTTATCACTATCAGTTCAGTTTTTATTCATTTATTCAATGCATAATAGCCTGCAAATTATGATAAATCCTGATGACATATGATACATTGATTACCGAATCTCATGTAATCTTACCTCAAGGAATTCTTGACAAGAATATAATAATTGATGATGGCAAAGTCATTGGATTTACTAATGATACACCATCATGTGACAAAACAATTAATGGTCAAGGCCTTGTATCAATTCCTGGACCGATAGATACTCACGTACACTATGGAGTTTATTCACCAATTGATAAAGCGGCAGTTACTGAATCTCATGCAGCTGCAATTGGTGGAATTACTACAATGATGAGAATGCTAAGACTTGGGGATTCGTACAAAAAATTTTTAGACTCGCAGCTTTTAGCAAGTGCAAACTCTCACTACATTGATTATTCTATTCATGCATCAATATTTACCAAACAACAAGTTGATGAAATGCAATTTTGTGTTGAAAAAGGAGTTACCTCTTTTAAATTATACATGAATCTTGGTTCTGACGTTGGAGAGGTCTACATGGACATGGAACCAGGAAAAATAGTTTTGAGAGAAGCAAAGGTAGAAGTTAATCAAGAAATAGTTCAATCCGTCGTTGAAAATGCTGCCAATCTTGGCTGTCCAGTTTTAGTTCATGCAGAGGACTATGAATTATGTTCATGTGGAATTAAAACTGCGAAGGAAAAGAAACAGGATGGACTTTCTGCATGGTCTGAAAGCAGATCTCCAGAATCAGAAGTAAAGGCAATTCAAACTGTTTCAAGATTTGCAAAAAATTCTGACTGTACTTTGTATTTTGTTCATATTGGATCTGCTAGAGCACTAGAACAGATTAGACAGGAAAGAAAAAACGGAACAAAAATTTTTGTGGAAACCTGCCCTCACTATTTAACGCTATCTAATGACAAACAAGAGGGATATCTGGCAAAGGTCATGCCTCCGATTCGAACATTTAATGATATTTCCTCTGTCTGGCAGGCAATAAAGGAAAATCAGGTTGATGCCATAGGTACTGATCATGTTGCAAATTGCCTTAAATTGAAGCTTAGGGGAGAAGATGTTTGGGATGCACTTGCAGGATTTCCTGGAATAGGGACAAATTTACCAATATTGATCAGTGAAGGAGTGAATAGAGATAGGATTTCCCTTGATCAATTAATACGACTAACAAGTATGAATGCTGCAAAAATTTTTGGAATGTATCCAAAAAAAGGATCACTAGAGAAAGGATCTGATGCTGACATTACTTTGATTGATATGAAAAAGGAGAAGAAGGTTACAAGTGAACTTTTTGGCGGATTTTCCGATTATATCGTGTACGAAGGATGGAATCTTAAGGGATGGCCAGTTAAAACAATCGTACGCGGCGAGTTGGTATCTGATGATTTTCAAGTAATTGGTAAGCCTGGATATGGAAAGTTTGTTGAAAGAAAAAAACAGTTCTAAGAAAATCTACCAAATTCATCTCTAAACGATTGATACCAACTGATAGGAAAAATCATTCATCTAAAACCAGTTTTAGGTAATTATATCAAACTTTCCATTCGTTTTTGCTTTGTAAATTACATCAGGTTTTCTAGTGAAAATTCCAACTTCCATAACTCCAGCAAGCTGGATTATTTTTTGTGCAAGAACTTTAGGTTTTTTAATAATACCAAAACAACAATCTAAAATGAGATTTCCATTTTCTGTGATAAAAGGATAACCTCTTTCTAATGTACGAATTTTTGGTTTGCCACCCAATTTCTTAATTGATTTTGTCACTCCACTTCGTGCAAGAGGATGAACTTCAATTGGAACTGATCTGTTAAAATATTTTACAAATTTTGTTTTATCTGCCATGACTACAACTTTTTTTGCAGCATTAATCAGTATGTGTTCTCGTAGTAAAGCACCACCTCCACCTTTGATCAAATTTTTTTCAAAATCAATTTGATCAGCACCATCAAAAACTACGTCAACGTGGTCAACTTGATCAGCTTCGATCAATGGAATGCCACCTTGTTCAGCAATTAGTTTTATTTGAAGTGAGGTCGGAATTCCTTTTATCTTGATTTTTTTTGTTTTAATAAATGATGAAAGTAATTTTACAAATGTCGTTGCAGCTCTCCCACTTCCTAAACCTAAAACATAACCATCTTTTACAAATTTTAAAGCATCATTTGACAATGCCGAGAAGGCATTATCAAAAGACAATTACTCTACCTCAGCTTGTTCTAGTCTGGAGAGGGCCTTCATAATCTCTGCTTTAATCCTGGAAAGGTCATCCTCATCATCTTCAATTTTTTCTTCTTCAGCAAGTTTTATTGTTGGTTTTTGATTGTTTTGCTCAATCTGTGGTGGATTAATTGATTGTGTTTGTTCTACAATAATCTCTTGTTTCTGTGTTTCAGATTTTAGTTCTGGATTGTAAGAAGTTTGAATAATCTCAATTTTTTCACCAATTTTTTCTTTTGGTTTTAAAATTTCATCTATTATAGCATTTTTTAACGGTGTTGTTTTTTGTTCAATAAAGGGAAACTCTTGTGGTTTGTTTGAAATCTCTGTTAGAGTTGTTAATTCAATAGACTTTGACATCGGTGTTGATAATTGAACTGCTGGAACAACTTTTTGCAGTTCAGTTTTTTCTTGAATTTTTGAGGCATCGATATATCTTTCTTGTAATTTAGCTTCTGGTTTCTTATTGATTTCTTTTGGTTTCTGTTCTTCAACTTTAGGAATTTGAGAATTAGCTATAGTAATTTTTGATGTTAATTCGTACAATCTTTTATCAAGCTGTGATAACTTTTGATCCATTAGAGTAATCAGACCTTCTCCAACTTGACCAAGGTCAGGATGTTTGCTTGCAGCCTCTAACTTTTCTATCTTGGCAAAAATAATACCAAGCTGATGTTGGTACATTGATAACAGCCTATCTCGTTGAATCTTTCCGACACCAACATCGTTTTGATATAGTCTGGAAATTGTTTTTGTTAGAATTTCCTTTTCAATTCGCAGTGAATTAATCTGATTTTTTATTTGGGAATTTGCGCCTAAACTCACTAGTCCTGCTTTGTTTTTTGGGAATTTCTTAACAGCGATTGCTGTAAAGGCTCCCACAATTGAACTTAATAAAATAGCAATTTCTTGCATTTAGGTATACCATTTGATCCATGAATACTTTCTAATCTTAGCATCTGGATACCCACAACTTGCACATCGGTGATGACGCTTGTGATAAGAGTTGTTTCCACATCTCCTACATCTGATGTGAACCATTTTCCTTGTGTGCTGGCCCATCGAAGTTGTTCCTTTTACCATGATTCAATCACTCTGTCAAGATGGAGGTGGAGAAATCATCACCACATTGTCTCCTCGTACAACTATAGTGCCAAGGCTTTTTGCATCGCCCTCAGAAGGGATCTCTTCTGATTGTTCGAGTAGCAGATTCATGTGCTGGTCAAAACCAAGCAAAGTTCCTCTAATTGTCTTGCTGCCTTTGAGCTTGATCAATACTATCTTGTTGATGCTATCATCAAGTACCTTTACTGCCATATCTACGGACATTTACTTCACTTATTGGACCTCATTATGATGGATAATATTAAAATTTCATTGGTGTAATTTTGGATTTTTATCAGTAAGGCAAGTTTGACACTTTTTTTCAAGGTTTTTCACTATTTCCGTTATCATCTTCCTCCCTTCTTTTTTTGTTGATTTTCTAGGATCCCCCCAAACACCGTTTTTAGTTGCTTTTGGAAAAGACTTTGAGGCTAATTTTTTAAGCTTTGTAATTTCCTTGTGGGTCAATCCATCGGTTGTTAAACCCTTTTTTGCCAATTTCATTTTCACCTTATTAGAAATCGCAAGCATAAGTGAAGTTTCAACATAGCCTGCATGATCAAAACTTTGTTTCATAAAATTCCAATATGAGAAAACAAACACCCGTATCTTTCCTTTTAAAAGCTTGTTAGCCTTTCTACTAAACATATTCAGAGTTTTTTGATTCCCATGATGACCATTTATCACAAAAACAGTCTTGATTCCGTTGCTTGATAGTGACAAACAAAGTTCTACTAACAACCTCTGTAAAGTTGAAGGCTTTATGCTCAAGTTGAAAAACGGTGCATGCTCAAAAGACACTCCATACATAATTGTGGGTAGGAGTAAGAAATCCGCCCTCTTTGATAGATTCTCTGCAATCTCAGTCACAATATCCGAGTCAGTAGAGACTGGTAGATGTGGACCATGCTGCTCTACCGCACCTACAGGAATTATTGCTGCCTGCTTTCTCTTTTTGATAATTTTTCTGAGATTAGGATGGAGCTGATCTTTTACAATAACCATTAATTTCACTTGGATTTAATGTGCACTTTTCTCCAACGAACATCCAATTTATTATCAAGATGCATCTTTACGGCCTCTAGCAGAGTTTGAGCTTCAAATTTTTGGCCTCGTTTTTTGATATTTTCCAAGGTTTCGTTAGGATTTACTTTGAAGGAGCTTTGGAAAATTATTGGCCCTTGGTCTAAATTCTCTGTAACATAGTGAGAAGTAACTCCAATAATCTTTGTTCCTCTCTCAAATGCTTGGGCATATGCTAGTGCACCAGGAAAAGCAGGCAATAAGGAAGGATGGACGTTGATGATTCTTTCTGGATATCTCCAAACAAAGTTCGGTGTAAGAATTCTCATATATCGAGCAAGGACAATTAGATCAATGTCGTACTTTTTGCAAATTTGAATAAGCTTTTCCTCAGATCTCTCTTGACCTCGTTCTTCTACTAGAACAAACGGAATTTTGGCTTTTTTGGAGATTGATGACAGAGTTTTTTCCGTTCCAACAATAACAGCGATTTTTCCCCTAATGGAGTTTTTTGATTTTAAAATTGCTTCAAGACAATGAGATTCTTTTGTCACAAATATCGCAATATTTTTTTTAGAATTAAGCTCGTGGTGAGAATTTACTTCCATTTTTTGTTTTTTAGCAAGTGTTTGTAAATCATTATCAAATTTGTTAATATTGATTTTCTTTGTAAAAGAGACTTCTAGATACATACCGAAAAGTCCTTTCATTACATTTTGGTTTACCTTTTCAATGTTTCCACTTCTTTGAAACACAAAATTAGTAAAAGCTGCAACTATTCCCTCTTTATCATTTCCAACCACTGTAATTCCTACGATTATTTTTTTCACGACGATTTTTGATGATCATACTTTATTAATGCTTAAAGAGCATCACACAAAATTCATTAAAGTTTATGCGGAAGGTGGGATTTGAACCCACGAACCCCTAAGAGACAGGGTCCTAAGCCCTGCGCCTTTGACCAGGCTTGGCAACTTCCGCAACGCAACTGCCTTTAAACACAAACTTAATGGTTGCTTTTAGCTAGCTAAATAGATCCTGTTAACAGTTCGTATCAATTGAGATTTGAATAAAAAAGGAATTTCTGATGACAGTACATTTTTCTAACAGTAATACCATTATCAATTATGGAAGAGTTGGATGATAAGCATAAATTACTTTTAGATATGATTATGGAATCCAGCAAGGACGTAAGATTTGCAGCAGTCACTGACATGGATGGAAAAATATTGTGGAATAGCACGCGTACCGATGTAAAACATATTCTGACTTTAGAGGAAACCAAAGAGACAATAAAACGGACAATAGCTTCGTGGAAATCTCGATTCAATATTACGTATAAGGTTGGAAGAGAAATGTACACCATAACAGCATTTGATAAAATCAAACGAGTTACGATCTCTCTAGATAAAGATCACATGCTTTTCATTACCCTCGACAATGAATCTCCAGATAAATACGGCAAATTAACTGATCTTGGCCCTATCATGTCCATAATAGATTGGGAACCTAATAAGCAGTAATTGAAGATCTTTTATTGACACTTGATCACAAAATAGCTCTGGCTCGTTATCAGTTCGTATCAAATGTTAATGAAAAAAGAAATTCTACTCATTTTCTGGAATAATATTCAAGGTAATAGTTCCTTTTATATTTCCAATTTTTCTGATCTTCTTTGTAATAATTTCAGAAATGTCATTATAGGTTGGAGCTGAAACTTTACAAATTATTTCATATTGACCAATGATACTATCTCCTTCAATCACTTCAGGGAGGTCATTCAGTAGGCCAAGTATTTTCTCATCATCAGATTTACCACAATGGATCAAAACATAAGCATGTACCATGTATGTATTAAGAACATCTTTTTCAACTGAGGCTGGTTCTTTTCCAAATTGAACAGTAGAGGAAGCAGTCAATGTAAGAGTGGAGCGAATTTTTGGAATTTTTCTGATTTTCTTGGATATTACCTCTTTTAATTTTTCATCATTTTCAGATTCAAGCTTAGATATTACATCGTATCTTCCAAATGTTCCATGAGCTTCTTTTACCTCATCAATTTTTTTTAATTGTGAAATGACATAATCATCTGAACCAGTTTCACATAAAGCAAGGAGGTATGCTTTTGCCAATGAACTTGCACTTACTCTTGACCCTCTGTCAGCATAAGCGTAAGCGTTGAACTTACCCTTTTTAATTTTCTAATTTTCCAAGTAATTGTATCCCTTAGGCTTTTTACACTATCTGATTCTACCTTTGCAAGAATATCATAGGCCCCAAGAATTCCGTGGGCTTCTTTGACATTAGTAAGTTGTTTTAGCTCATCAATTATTTCTGCTTCAGATCCCAAATCACAACTAATTAAAACATAAGCTGTTTCCATAACACAATTACGGAAACATCATATTTCAAGTCTTGAATGAAAACGGAAACCAACAAGGCATAGGAGCGTGCTCCGCTAGGGGTACAAGCACAAGCGAATCATACTATTCAAAGCACGTTGTTAGCTTCCGTGATATGACTAACCATTTTAAACATAAAAAGTGCTCAGATTTCTCTTTTTATTAGATGTGGATCAAAGTAGAATTATGGTTCTGGAAGAAAAATTTCATGACAAGATCACATCCCTTATTCATAAAACTCTAAAATCAAACGAGATCTCTAGTCCTGAGCTGAAACAGAAGGTTTGGGAATATCAGTATGATGATGATTTCAAGTATGGCCACAAGGCAGGTTTCCTAATTGGTTTAATCATTGGGAATTATATGGAGACATACAAAAGATTTCCATCATCGGATGAACTGATCGAAATAAGAAAAATCACAGAATCCAATCTGGACGAAATCAAAAGTAGCGTTCTAGATCATTTTTTCTTTTACAAGGAATAACTCTATTCCAATTTACAATTAGTATGGAATCTAAGACAATTACATCCTAAATAATTCTGAGGTTAATTTAGTCCTGAAAATTCTTAATTCAATCAACAGTTTGTATCAAATGTTAAATCCGTGAGAAATTCAAGACTTTTTCTTTCAATTTTTTGTGACGAGGAGCTACTCTTAGTTTCAGACCACAGCATGGACAAAAAATTCCATCATATTCTACGTATACATCGCAACTATTGCATCGTTTTTGACCTTTTACGTATCTACTTCCGTGTGGTGGCTTGGTAGCCTTATACCTATGACAGATTCCTTTGCAAGTCAAATCAGGTCATCATCATTCCAATCAAATCTGTATTTGTCTTCAATTTTCTCAATAAAGATTTTACCACGTTTTTGG
>JADFLH010000029.1 GCA_022564515.1 Nitrososphaerota archaeon | reverse complement strand
TCCCCATACTTTTCGACATCTTTTTTCCATCCATCAGAACGGAACCATTAACAACAATTTGCTGTGGCCAATTGTCCTCTGGAAATATTGCAACATGATTTAGAACGAAAAATGTCAAGTGGTTTGGAACTAAATCCCGTCCTGAATGGCGAGAATCAACCGGATAAAAGTATGTAAACTCTATTCTTATCTCTTCAAGTATATTCTTTGGAACTCCAGTAACTTTGGCGCTATCATCCTTCAAAAAGACATAATCAAAAAACTCCTTGGATAGATTCTCAGCTGATATCGCACCAGCATTGACAAACTTTGCAATGATGTAATACGCCATGTATATCACAGAATCTGACAAGCTTTCAACAATCCATTCCTTATCCCACGGAAGCTTTGTTCCTAATCCATGCTGTCTTGCACAAGCTCGCTCATGTAACCATCCAATCACATGACCAAATTCAGGTCGAATCTCCTGTGGAAGAATACTCATTCCATCTATACATTTTGTAGCTTTTTCCTTCCAAGCTTTATCACCATAATTTAGAAACCATTGGTTGGTTAGAATCTTGACAACACATTCCGTTCCACATCGACACTTTACAGGTGAATTGGTAAGCTCTAACAAGATATCTGAATACTTTTCCACAGCTAACCATTGTTTAATAGGATCTTTAGCTTCAGAAACTTTTTTTCCTGCAAACTGTTCCGTGTTTTGCTTTAGAACGCCACCGTAGAACTCTTTTCCATAGATTTCTTCTGTAGCTTGTTCTAGCTTTGGGTCATTTTGGTCCAAAATCCCAAGCTTTTCAACTGCTTCTTTTGCAGGAATTTCCCCAAATCCCTCAGTTTCTATTATCGAAATAGGTTTGATTAGCTGCAATTCTGAGCTTTGAGGAAGGTTTTTCTTAAAATCAACTAGTGCTTGATAGTCAAATGGCGCATGAGCTGGAACTGACATTACAAGACCAGTTCCAGTGTGTGATTCTACAAAGCTAGCTTCTAGCATCAGAATTTTTTCATCTCTGTGTGGTAGAGTGATCTCTTTTCCAACTAGCTCAGCTCCTGAAATCTCGCCATCATAGGTAATTTTCCTATCCAAAAACTCTAGCTTGCGTGCACATTCTGCACTAACAATCCATTTTTCACCATCAACTGTTATTTTCTTGTAACGAATCTTTGGATTAACCCACAGGTTTGTTACACCAAAGAGTGTTTCTGGTCTTAGAGTTGCAGTTGGAATAATGTAATCATCAAACTTGAATTTAATTAGAATATACTCTGTAAAATCAGGTTCTACATCACCCATTGTATCATGTTGTGATACAGGATTCTGGTCTTTAGGACACCATCCAACAGGATGAGACCCTTGAATGATTAGATTTTTTTCCTTTAGAATATTGATTTGCCATTCAATAAACTTTTGATAGACAGGATCAATTGTTGCAAACTCTCGCCTCCAATCAATAGAATATCCCATCTCAATCATGCCAGCTTTAATCTCTTTGTGAAAATACTCTGCAATCCTTATTGGCTCTACAAACGTTTTGATTGCCTCATCTGGAACATGATAGATGTTTTTTAATCCATCAATTATTTCAAAATCGTTTGCCTCAACTCTTTTTGCCATGCCAAGTATTGGCGTTCCAGTATAGTGAAATCCCATTGGAAACAAAACATTGTATCCTTTCATTCGATAGAATCTTGCATGAACATCAGCTAGTGTGTAAGTTCTGCCGTGTCCAATGTGTTGTGGTGAGTTTGGATATGGATATGCTACTGTAATGAATTTTTTTTCTTTGTCATTGGGATCTGTCTCAAACTCTTTTCCCTCATTCCATTTCTGTCTCCACTTTGTTGCAATTCCATTCCAGTCTATTTTCATACAAATCCTATTCCAAAACCATTGATTTTGCTTTGTTGATAGCCTCGTCTTTTTTAGATTTGTCTTTTCCTCCTCCCTGAGCAAATCTAGCATCTCCTCCACCAGCACCACCGAGGATTTCTGAGATTGCCTTGGCAATATCGCCTGCTTTATTGTCCTTTGAGGCCTCTTCTCCAGAGTAAACTATGGCTCTGACTGTGCCTCCTTCATCAAAAAGTCCACAATATACTGCTCTAGGGTTCGCTTTGACTAGCTTTTCTCCAAAATTAATGTGAAAATACTCATCATATCTGTCATTTTTCGTCCAACAAAATCTTCTAGATTTGGTTGTAATTACTTCAATATTTCTTAGTTTAGTTGTACCAATTGAAATCTGAGAAATTTCTTTTAACAAAACTGGAATGTTTTTTCTTGCTTGTTCTTTCATTCGCTCTCTTATCTTATCTCGTTCTTCTTTTGCGGCTTGTTCAGCTGATTGTTCTTCAAGCTCTGCTGCATGTTTTTTAACATAATCTTGCGCAGTTTGTCCGGCTACAAACTCTAGTCTTACTACTCCATCTTGAATTCTTTTTGTTCTTGTAATTTTGATTAAATCAATTTCTTTTGTTGTTTTAACATGTGTTCCCCCACAGGCCTCTATATCAAAATCCTCAATTGATACAATTCTAACTGACTTTACAGGAACCATTCCGCCCTGGTAAATTCTAAAGCCATACTTTTGCTCTGCAGTTCCTCTATCAAAACTCTCAATTATTACCGGAATGTTTTCCTTAACCTTAGAGTTTGCAAGCTCCTCAATTTTTGCAACCTCCTCATCAGTTAGTGCAGAATGATGTGTAATGTCTAGTCTTGCATGGTCAACTTCCTTGAATGCAGAATGCTGCCAAACCCATGAACCTAAAACATTTCGAGAAGAAGAGTTGAGAATATGAGTACTAGTGTGATGTTTAGTAATTCCATCCCTTCTTTTTGAATCTAAGACGCATTGAACGTTTTCACCTTCTTTTGGCATTCCTCCCTGTAGTTCATGAACAACTATATCGCCATGCTTGTTTACATCAACTACAACAAACCCAGCAATTTTTCCATGATCGGGTTCTTGTCCTCCACCTCGTGCATAAAATGATGTCTTATCAAGTACTACATACTTGTCAAAGGATTTGAGAACTTTGGCATCAAACTCTTTTGGATCGTCTGTATAGTACAATAGATCTGTATCTGGAAGGCCTTGCAATGGAAGTGCATATTGTTCCTTCTTTTTCGCAGATTGATGCAGCTCTGATAATTTAGAGTAAAATGCAGAAGGAATCTCAGAAATTACCTTCATTTCCTTTAGATAATCAGGAGTAATGCCATCTGACTCGTATAATCGTATTAAATCGTCAACTGAGGGTTTTTGTTTTAACTTGCTGACCATTTTCTGCATCCTTGATTTTGATCCCTCATACCTTCCTGATTCTATCGAAACTATGGTCTTGACGTCTTGTCTAGTTTCTTCTAATTCTGGATATGTATTTTTAAGATAATCAATCTGTGCATCAATCATTTCATTCATGTCAAATTTTAGAGACAATCTATCCATTGTACCAATTATTCTTCTTAGCATCATTCGGAGATTGTATCCTCCTCCAACATTGCTTGGAAGTGCTCCATCTGATATAGCAAAGATTAGAGTTCTAATGTGATCAGCAATTAAGTAAATTCCTTCAAGTGGAGAAATTATACGATTAACTTGCTCATCAGTTAGTCCTACATCATTGATTACATGCTTTCTTGCAACAAAAATGTCATCATAACTCTCACTATTTTTTGCAATTGCAGTAAAGTATCTCGTTAACAAATTAGAATCTGTATCAATTCCAACTTTTTGTATTAGTTGACTTGTTATTGGACCAAAACAACAATCATATGCAGTTGGTGTTCCCATTGTAATCCAGGCAAATCTTTCAAGACCAGCTCCCATATCGATAACTTTTTGATCTAATTCTGAATGTTTGCCAAGCTCACCTTGGAATTCGGTAAACACTGCATTTCCCAATTCTACTCCCTTGACAAAAAACTCTAGAGAAGAACCAAACGAGCCCCCTCCTTCCCACACATCTTCAACAAAAACCACTTCGTTTTTATTTATTCCAAATTGTTCTGTTAACAATCTAAAGTCAAGATCAATACATTCATCTTTCCAATAACCATGAGAATTTGGTATACTGTGTTGACCTATCATACAAAAACTAGAAAAATGTTTTCCAGTTACTCCTACATTTTCTAAATCCTTGAATCTTAGGCATGTTTGTGGTACAACCAATGGGTTTGCTGGAAACTCAAAGACTACCTTTGAACCCATCACTCTTTGAAAATCAACTATTGATGCAATTGTAAAATACAAATCATCACGCCATCTACAAACTACTGGATATCGATTAACCGAAGTGTGTCCATTTTTCACAAAAAATGATTCTACTTCCTTCCATGCTTGAGAATAATCGAATCTTTTCTGAGTGGGAGGATTTCCAATAAATGAATATGCATCCTCAGCATCAATTGGGCAAAGAGAATGGCTAGAATCTAATGTCCAGAAAAATCTACCGCATTTTGAACAAGATTTACGTTCAAAACCTTGCTCTTCAAATAATTTTACTTTGAAATATCTATCAGGTTCGGCTGAAAATTTCTTAATAATATCTTTCTTATTCATCTGAAAATGTTTCCAATATACCGATATTAAGAATTGCCGACGCCAAAATTGTGCATGTATGTGCAAAGCTTACACCAATATAGTCAAAATATTCTTTGAACAACCAGAGTTAATTGATTATCGTTTACACAAGGATGATGACACAATAAAAAATGAACTGTTGGATTTATTCAGACTGTCGTCTATGCGTAAAAATGATTGTGAGCAATTCATATCAAATTTTAGAATAAAAAAAAAGAAGAAGGGACTAACGTCTCCTTCTGGAAGGTCTTCGTGCGGGTGCTCTTCTACTAGCAGCTCTTCGTGCTGTTTTTCTAGCTTGAGTTCTTCGTGCTGGACTTCTAGCTGGACTTCTTCGTGCTGGACTTCTTCGTGCTGGTCTGCTAACTGCACTTTTTGCAGTTGCACGACGTCTAGTTCTTGCTGAAGTTTTTTTTCTTGCTGCAGCTTTTAATTCCGCATTTCTTTTTCGCGTGCGCGCTGCTTTTCTTGCAGCTGCACTTCTAGCTTTTGATGTAGCCATTCTGGTAACATCTCTAAAACTAGTATATAAAACTATTTTATCTTTACAAAAACACAACACATTGCAACATTTTGCAACAAACAACGTAAAATTTTTCACAGTAGTTGGTAAACACATGTTGTGTGTACATTACACAAAAAAACTGTCAAATGCTTGTTGAAATGTCGTTGTTTGCAGTATTTGCAATCATTGACATGTAATAATTTACATTTACAATAAAAATCACAGTGTTAAATGCTTCATTTTGTTGCATTTTAGCACAATTAGGCATCTTTATCGGTCAAGTAGTTGGTAAACACATGTTGTGTGTACATTACACAAAAAAACTGTCAAATGCTTGTTGAAATGTCGTTGTTTGCAGTATTTGCAATCATTGACATGTAATAATTTACATTTACAATGAAAATCACAGTGTTAAATGCTTCATTTTGTTGCATTTTAGCACAATTAGGCATCTTTTTCAGTTAATCTGTTCATCATACATGCAAAATGTTTTGTCAATTTGAAAAAAATTCATTGCATTATAGAAAAAGATCGTATTTGTTTTGTGATGAAACTTTACACAATTTCATAGTTTTTAAAATCATCAAAAACATCTTATAAAATTGAAGATCAAGGTTGAAAGCTGGCTAAACCTTACATAAATTAATTATATGAGGCTACATCAAAAGCCAGCCTTCAAGGTATCATATACAAAACCCACTTAAAAAAATTTCTCAGCCAGTTTCCCTCCTTCAAGAGGCACCATTAAGATTTGTATATAAAGATCAATTAAATAGAATATTAAATCACATTATTTGTGTTAGATAAAAAACCCATCATGAAAGAGGGGATTTACATTTTTGCCCCAAAATCCAATGGGGAATACAAAAACATTGTTTTTGGCGTAGTTACTGGTGTTGACGGAAATAGAATAGGTGTCAACGGTCTAATAGTTGATCCAGTAGGTTTAAAAAATAAAATTGAACAGGGCAAAGCTGGCATACGTTCTATTGAAATTCTAACAAATCCAACTCCTGAAAATTGTATTTTTGCACTTATTTACAGAGTTAAATATGAAAATTTTACTGATGTTTTGGATTTGAAATCAGATCGTGTTGAAATCATTTCCCCAAGGGCTTATGCAGTTTTAGAGGGATGGATAAGAGAATCAATTCCTGAACTAATCAATAACGTACTATCACTTTCTCCTGGTTCTGAAAGAAATCAAGCAAGACGAGCTCTTCAAAATAAAGGAGACACATTGACAGACAAAAATCTCAAAAAGAATCTATATTCCATATGTCGAAGTTTGAAAATTCTTGCTCCACCAAATAAAAATTGGTAATTTTCTGCATAGTTTTATATTAAGCCCCTAGAGAATTTTCGATACCATGGAATATGTGTATGCTGCTTTGCTTTTGCACAAGCTTCAAAAAGAAATTAACGAGGAAAATGTTAGTTCGCTAGTTAAAGCATCGGGAACCGAGGTAAATCAGTCACAAGTTAAAGCATTAGTAGCAGCATTAGCCGATGTTAATATTGATGAGGCCATTAAAGCAGCACCAGCTGCAGTAGCCGCACCAGCACCACAAGCTGAAGCAGGTGCGGAGGAAAAGAAAGACGACAAGAAGGAAAAAAAGGAAGCCGGAAAATCAGAAGAAGAGGCTATGGAAGGTTTATCCTCACTATTCGGCTAAACGATTTATTTTCTGTCCTTCAAAATTACTATATTACATCATCTCAAAGATTTGAAGAGAAAGGTATTTGCCCCCTCCCATCCATAATCTACAACGCAGCCTAGTTCTCCTTTATTCAGGAATTTTCTTTCAATTGATTCCTTGATAATCTGTAGAGCACTTACTGCACCAGTGTTGCCAGTTTCTTTCATTAAATCATATGTTAGTTTGGCATTATTTTTTTCAATATTACATTTTTCCCTAATGTAATCAACAAATCTGATTCCTGCAGTATGAAATCCCCACAACTTGATTTTTTCAAAATCTTGAGGAAATTTTTTACGTAATCTGGAAATATTTTCCAAAGAAAGATTTGCAACACTTTCTTTTAGTTGCTTAGCGTCAAGATTCATATCAAATATTATTCTATAATCTTTACTAGGAGAAAGCTTGATTGTTGCTTTTTTATAACTCTCATAATTATTGTCCTTGAGTGAAAAAATCGAGTTAATGTCAATTTGTGCTAAAGATCCATCTAACTTTGTACCATTAGATATTATTGTAGATGCTGTAACGTCACTAAATATTAGAAAATATATAAAATTTAAAAATTCTTTAACATTGTTTTTTGAAACATGTTTGATTTGTTTTATCCGATCTAAAAACCAACCTGTATAGAATGTTCCAATAAGAACTAAAACATCATCAATATTTCCCAAAGAAAAATGACCAGCAGCATTTAGTATTGCTTCGGACAAAGATGAGCAGGCTAATCCTTGAAAATTTTGAGTCCTGATATCTTTTTTTAGCCCTAATCTTGATACTATTTCAACCGTTGGGGAGGGAGCTAAATTCTCTTGATAATCGTTGATTGAAATTAAAAATCCAATATCATGAGGAACCAGCTTCGAAGAAGCACATACTTTTCCAGCAATTTTGACATACATATCATTCAAACTAACATCCGGCAGTACATAATCAGTATTATCAAAATCAATTTTTTTTAGGTCATAAGCCTTGTAAATCCTGGAAATACCTAATTCATTTTTTGCAAAATCTCTTACCTCTTTATCTAATTTATTAACAAAAATATCATCAACTAGTTCGTCAATGGTATAGGAAAATGGGGCAAACTCAATATCTATATTTGAGATAGTGATTGGAGACATTTCTCAACGATTATTGATTAATTCAGAAAGGTAATTGAAGAATTTTTCATTGTATTCATCTTTTGGTAGATCAAAACCTGCTATTACTGTTTTGACCTTGGCATTTTCATAATATTGATTTAATTTTGCTTTACAATCTGTCACAGTTCCAAAAGTTGTCAATTCTTGAATCATTTCATTACTTACTTGTTCTGAGGCAGCATGCAAATCAACAGATTTAAAATTTTGAGAGATTCTAAGAACCTCATTTTCAAATCCTGATTTCTCTAATGGTTTTGAATAAAATTCATTTGCACCAACATAGCTTGCAACCGTCATCTGAGCAGCTTTTTTTGCCTTTTGCTCCGTTGAACTCATGAAAGTGGGTCGAATATTAATTATTTCAAAAGACTCAAGGGGTTTTCCTAGTTGTGAAAGTTTTTCTTTTATTATTCTGATACTTTTCTCGATCTCTTTTTCAGGTTTTAAAAAAAATATTACGCCATCAGCATATTGGGCAGCAAGTTCTGTGACTTTATCCCCAACAGCTGACCAAAATATATGACCTTGATATTTTGCTTTAAGATATTTTGTATATTTTTTAAGACGTGTAACTGGCTTTTCGAATTTTAAGTTATACATTTTTTCAATAACAGCTGGTGCACTAGTTCCTAATCCCAATACAAATTTTCTATTTGTTTTTAGATAAATTTCCTCAGATAATCTACATATCTCTTCTTGGGTCCTAGAAAAAACATTGATAATTCCAGTTCCTAGAGTTATTTTGCTGACCTGACCAACTAAGCTCATAATTGTATCAAGCGCATTTACGCCGATAACACTTGGATTTGTTTCTGGAATGAAAAAATAATTAATGTTGGAATCATCCGCCATCAAGGCGGCCTTTTGAATTGCTTTGAAAGGTGCTTTTATTCCAAGCTCGATCCCAAATTTTTTGGCCAGTTTACTCAGAATTCAGTGTAAAAAGAGGCGTTAAATGTCTTACAAAGAAACTTGCGTTTTTTCAAAGAACACTATTCAAGAGTTTTTGTCTTTACAGGTGTGTGAATAGGAGATCCTTTTGCGTCTCTTATGGCATCTACAAATGCTTCTGGAAGGGTGGGATGTGCATGAATAGTTTCTAATACATCATCCATTGAAAGCCGCATTCGGATAGCAAGAGCTGGTTCGCTAATTAGTTCACCAGCATGGAGGCCTACAATAATTGCACCAATGCAAATGCCATTTTCTTCAAACACTTTGACGAAACCTTTGGTCTCCGTTAAACAATTTGCCTTAGCATTTGCAGCCAATGAGATTTCTCCAGATTTACCTTCTAATCTGCCCACAAAAGCAACTTCAGGATATGTAAATACACAAAACGGCACAACAGAGTAATCCATTACCGTATCTTTTCTCATTATATTTTGAGCAGCAACCTCTCCTTGTTTTGATGCTACATGAGCTAACTCGTATTTTCCAGTAATGTCTCCAATTGCATACACATTTTCAATGTTGGTTTGCATTTTCTCATTTACAATTATTCCTTTGTTGTCAAATTTTATATCAATTTTGTCAAGCTCATCCGGATTCAGGTTTGGTTCTCTCCCTGTACATACTAGAATTTTTTCAGGATCTATGGATTTGCCATTTACCATTACTTCACCTTTTGTTATCTTTTCAACCCTAGAATTTGTAAGGATACTAATTCCATCCAGTTTCATGTATTTTTCAATTGTCTTTCCAATATCTACTGGTTGCTTTGGCATCAATCTCTCTTGGACTTCTACAAGCCACACTTTGCATTCAAAAGCATTCAGAATGGATGCAAATTCACACCCACTATATCCACCACCAACAATTAGGACAGATTTAGGAAGATGTTCAAGGTCAAAGATGGAATCTGTAGAGACAATTTTGTCTCCAAACTCATAACTTGGAATACAAATAGGATGACTCCCTGTTGCAATTACAATATTTTTAGTTTCTAAAATTTTGTCATTCACACCAATCTTGTTCTGTGAGATTATTTTTGCTTCTCCGTTTATGAGTTCGACATCATTATTTTCTAATAACAATTTGATTCCAGAGGCTAGTTTAGAAACAGTACTAAACATTTTTGATTTTAAAACATCATAATTTACGCTAAAGTTACCCTCTATGCCATATCTTTTAGCACTGTTTGCTCTTCGCATAATCTCTCCAAGAGAATGAAGATATTTGGTTGGAATGCAACCTCGTTGTGTACAGGTTCCTCCTAAACCATCTTTTTCAACGATACATACCTTAGCTCCTAACTGTGCTGCAACAATTGCACATACATAACCGCCAGGACCTGCGCCAATAATTACTAAATCATACATCAAATAAAATCAAAATTGATAAGCAATAAATTTTGTCACGTTATCTTCTAAAATTCCATTTTTCTGATGAATACTTTTCTAATGATAGCTTTTCGGATAATTCCATCTCCTCTTTTGTTAATTGGCTATCATATAGACCTGAATTAAAAATTTCACAGGCACTTTGCTTTAAAGAATCTGCCACTTCATCAAATTTTCTATTTATTCCCATCACTCTTTCTTTAACATCAGAAATCTCTTTATCAGCAATTTTTTCTTGTGGCACATTTAGTAGGGAAAACATCTTTTCAGCATTGACTTTAAGCAGAATTGTTCCCTGTTGTAAGAGGGTATTTTTTTTCCTTGTTTGGGCATTCCCACAAACTTTTTTCCCATTTACAACAATGTCATTTAGTGGAATAAATTGCCCATCAATTCCCAGTTTTTTTAAAGCTGACGTTATTACATTACAAATGAGTTTATAGGATTCAAGTATATTTTGGGAATATTTTTTTGTAATAATCGAATATGTTAACTCGGATTCATGAAAGACTGCCCCTCCTCCTGTCATCCTTCTAACAACATCAACTCTTTCCTGCTGGCATTTTTTTAGGTTAATATCATTAATGCTTTGGAAATATCCAATTGAAACACAGGATGGATTCCACCCATAAATTCTAAGAATGATAGTACTATCTGTTGAATCCATTAACGCTTCATCTAGTGCCATGTTCCAAGCACCTGAGTGGCTACCAGTTTCTAACAGTCTTATTTGATTAAATTCTAAAGATTATCTCCCCTTTCAAATACATTGCATGATTGCTTCTGTCAAAGATTTTGAGTCAAACCCAAATGTTTGTGAATCAATTAAAGACTCTTCTATTTTTTTCCTCAAAATATTTCTATCAACTTTAACTCCAATTAGATTAGTTTCTAGCAGTTCTAATCTATCTTCTGGATAAAGAAAAAAATCCCCAGTAATCTTTATTGAATGAATTTCATGATTTTCTTCGTCATATGACAGGGAAATTTGAACAAGTTTTTTTGATTTGTAAACACTACTTGAATTTCGCAAAGTCGATTTCTTGTTTTTGCTATTTTTTGTCATCGGGTGTAGGTAACCATCTAAGATTTGGTTCACGTGCGGCTTTTACCTCATCAAGTCTTCCAATAGGAGTAGTATGAGGAGCTTCTTTTACAAGATCAGGATTTTCTTTTAATTCTAATGCAATCTTCTTTAACACAGAAGCAAATTCATCCAAGGTCTCCTTAGTCTCTGTTTCAGTAGGCTCTATCATTAATGCTTCAGGGACAATTAGTGGGAAGTAAATTGTC
Organism: Nitrososphaerota archaeon; assembly: GCA_022564515.1. GTDB lineage: Archaea > Thermoproteota > Nitrososphaeria > Nitrososphaerales > Nitrosopumilaceae > DRGT01. Next base: position 6,499 of record JADFLH010000029.1, on the reverse strand, counting down.
GGGGGATGAAATCCGTAATCTAAAATTCTCTTTGCGATATACATTGTGCTTTTTTCTCCAAGGTTTTTTGATGATAAAACAAATTCATGTGCACAGCTTCGATCAAAAGGAAGATGATAAACATCCTTTAGAAGACTAACCAAATAATTAGCATTTAACACTGCATGCTCAGAAACGCGTCGTATATTGGAGCCCCACGATTTAATGTAGGAGAGAGCTCTAACGATGATGCCAAAATTTCCGTAAAAGGAATGAATCCTTCCAACTGATTTACCTACTGAATAATCTAAAGAAAATTTGCTTTCATTTTCCTTGATTATTCTAGGTATTGGTAAATAATCACCTAAAAATGAATTAACTGCTAAAGCTCCCCCTCCTGGGCCTCCTCCTCCATGAGGTGTTGAAAAGGTCTTGTGAAGATTTAGATGGACCATATCAAAACCCTGGTCGCCAGGTTTACTAATTCCAAGTAATGCATTCATGTTTGCGCCATCACAGTACATCAAAGTTCCATTTTCTTTGGACAAATCACTAATTTCCAATATGTTTTCTTCAAACAAACCAAGCGTGTTTGGATTGGTCAACATAACAACTGCAACCTCAGAATCCAAAGTTTGTTTGAAATCATTCAATGACATATTGCCCCTTTTATCAGAAGGAATCGTTACAGTTTGGAATTTGCACATGGCAGCAGTAGCAGGATTTGTACCATGAGCAGAGTCAGGGATTATAATTTTGCTTCTCTTTTCATTTTTTTCTGCAAAATATTTCTTGGCGATCATAATTCCTAATAATTCGCATTGTGAACCAGCAGCTGGCTGCAATGTAATGTTATCCATTCCAGTAATCTCCTTCAAACTCTCTTGAAGCTCCCAGATCAATTGCAATGATCCCTGTGAACAAGATGATGGAATTAGTGGATGAAGACTGCTAAACCCCTTTAATCTTGCTATGTCTTCGTTTACTCTGGGATTGTACTTCATAGTGCAAGAGCCTAGGGGATATAACCCAAGGTCGATTCCATAGTTTTTGCGCGACAAATTGGTGTAATGCCTAACTATATCAATCTCATTTACATTTGGTAAAGGCAGCTCATCTCTTATCAAATCTTGAGGTAATTCAAGGTCAATAGGCTCATCTCGTACATGGCCAGAAATTTGTTCATCATATTCAAAAATTAGTTTCATTTTACTTCACCAATGATACATACTCTTCAATATCTTGAATTGAGTTTTGCTCGGTACAACAAACAAGAATTCTATTTTCTTCTAAATCTAACCCTCCAAGTATATTGTGTTCTAAAAGTTCAGAAATAATACTCTCTGAAGAACTCGAAGTTTGCACAAGAAATTCATTGTAAAATGGTTTTTTATTTAATGGCTCAAAACCAATTTCTTTTAATTTTTTTTGTAACAGATGAGCTCTTTGATATGAAATTTTTGCAACATTGATTAATCCACTTCTTCCCATTGTTGCCAAGTAGATAGTAGCCATCAGTGCAAGTAGTGCTTGGTTTGTTGTAATGTTGCTTGTAGCTCGTTCCCTTCTAATGTGCTGTTCTCTTGCTTGAAACGTAAGAACAAAACCTTTCTTTTCATTCTTGTCAGTCGTCATGCCAACAATTCTTCCTGGAAGTTTTTTTAACAAGAATTTTTTTACAGCTGCAAATCCCAAATAAGGTCCGCCAAAACTTAAAGGAATTCCAAGTGATTGTGCTTCACCAACTACAATGTCTGCACCACAATATCCTGGAGGTCGAAGTATTGCTAAGGAAGTAAGTTCTGTAACACATGTCACAAAAAGAGCGTTCTCTTTGTGTGCTTTGTCAGATAAATTTTGTAAATTTTCAATATTTCCATAGAAATCAGGGTTCTGAGCAATGACACAAGCTGTTTTGTCATCTATTTTATCGGTTAATTCAAGGTCTGCACCATTACAGTAAGTCTTCAAGACTTGCAAATAATTTGGATTGAGTCCCTCGTTTACGAAAATACGATTTCTGTTAGTATGTGATGCAGATAGCAAAGCAGCCTCAGCCAAGGCCGAAGCCCCATCATAAAGTGATGCATTAGCAATATCCATGCCTGTCAAAAGGCAAATGTAGGATTGGAATTCGTAAATTGCTTGCAGTAAACCTTGGCTAATCTCAGGCTGGTAAGGAGTATATGCTGTTAAGAATTCTCCTCTCGATATCAAATGATTGATCACAGCGGGAGAGTAATGGTTGTAGGATCCTCCTCCTGCAAAGTATTTTAGAACTTTATTTTTCTTTGAAAGGCCGGTCATGTAATCTATGAGCTCCATCTCACTCAAAGGATCGCTCAAATTGAGTTTTTTTGAAAGTTGTGGTTTGAAATTGACTAACAAATCTTGGATGGAATTTACTCCAATTTGTTTTATCATGGAATCAACATCTTTTTTGGTTGTTGGAACGTAATCCATGTCAGCTTTTTATCTCCTAATCCTCTCCAACGAATTTATCGTATTGTTCCTGTGTCATCAAACTATCTAATTGACCTTTATCCCGTGGTTTTATTTTGACGATCCATCCTGATTCGTATGGTGATTTATTTATCAATTCAGGATGTTCTATCAATTCTTCATTAATTTTTTCAATCATGCCATCAATTGGACAATAAATATCAGATGAAGCTTTAATTGAATCTATTATGGCAATAGTATCTTTTTTTTTGAACTCCTCGCCAACTTTTGGCAGTTCTACTGAAACAATGTCACCAAGTTGTTTTTGTGCAAAATCTGAGATCCCAACTAATGCTAGCTCATTTTCTATGATAACCCACTCATGACTTTCAGTGAACTTTCTATCAGACATGGGATACCTCTTATTACCTCCTGTAAAAAATGCTATCGTCGTTTATAGAATCTCGTTGAGGTTACTTTAGCATCATAATTTTTGTTTCCTATGTTTATCTGAATTATTTCATCAAGAGGAACTTCTTTTGATACAAAACAAAATCCGATTGATTTATTCAAAGTTGGTGAAAAACTTCCACTGGTAACCATTCCTACTTTAGAATTATTAAAATAGACCCCATTACCTTTTCGTGCAACTCTTTTTGTGCCTAAAATCTCAAAACCAACCAGTTTTCGAGCAACTTTTTGGTTCTCTAATGCCACTTTTCCAACGAAATCCGTTTCAAACTTTACAGTCCATTTTAAAGGAACTTCAAGTGGCGTTGTATTTTCATCAAGATCATTTCCATATAACATAAAACCTGCTTCAAGCCTTAGAGTATCACGAGCTCCAAGTCCAATGGGCTTGATTTGAAATTTAGAGCCCACCTCAAGCAATTTATCCCAAATTTTATTTTCAGATGATTCAAAAAAGATTTCAAAACCGTCTTCTCCTGTGTAACCAGTTCGAGATATGATGCAATCTACTTCAAACAGCTTCGAATTTGTTACCTCAAATGGTTTTAATTTGTCAAACTCTTTAGGCCCAACTTCATTTAACACGTCTAGAGCTAAAGGACCTTGAAGTGCAAGTAATGCCATTTGTTCACTAGTATCATCTATTAATGCAGACATAGAATGGTCTTTGACCCAATCGAAGTCTTTTTGTATATTAGAAGAGTTTACCACCATAAGAAATTCTCCGTTGACTCGAGAAACTATAATGTCATCTACAATTCCACCATTTTCAAGACACATTGGCGAATAAAGAGCATGATTTTCTTGTAGCTTTGAGACGTCATTTGTTAATAAATTCTGTAAACAATTCTCAGCATCTTGACCTTTAATTTTGAAAATGCCCATATGTGAAACATCAAACAATCCAACTTTTGATCGCACGGTTTTATGTTCCTCAATAATACCAAAATATTGTAGTGGCATTTGCCATCCATGAAAGTCTACTATCTTTGCGCCAAGTGAATTATGTTGATCATAAAAAGGTGTCCTCATTCAATGTAAACTGTTTTTATACATTATATTTCCATTTCATTTGTAGGAATGTTACGAAAGCCTGACTGGTTGAAAACAAAATTACCATCAGGTGAAAATTATGTCAGCCTGAAAAGAAAAATTCGTTCTCAAAACCTTCATACTGTTTGCGAAGAAGCATCATGTCCTAATATCGGAGAATGCTGGGCAGCAGGAACTGCAACAATTATGATTATGGGGGATACCTGTACTAGAGGATGTAGATTTTGTGACGTAACTAGCGGAAATCCTCCTGCGCTTGATCCCCAAGAACCGCACCGAGTAGCTACAACAATAAAATCATGGAATCTACGTTATGTAGTAATCACTTCTGTCTGCAGAGACGATCTGGACGATGGCGGTTCGTCTCATTTTGCTGAAACCATAAAATTAGTAAAATCACTTTGTCCTGGTACAACTGTTGAGGCATTAATTCCAGACTTTGAGGGAAATTTAAAATCTATTCGAAAAATTATTCACTCTAAACCAAAAGTGATTAGTCATAATGTCGAAACGGTATCAAGACTAACTCATCTGGTGAGGGATTCAAGAGCATCTTATGAGTGCTCAATTGAAGTTTTGAGTGAAATAAAGAAGATCGCTCCTAGGATATTTACCAAGTCTTCTTTAATGTTAGGTCTTGGAGAGACAGGAGATGAAGTCATACAAACTGCATTGGACTTGAGATCAGTTGGGGTTGATATTATTACAGCAGGGCAATATCTTCAACCATCCTTAAAACATCTTCCCGTTCTTGAATTTATCACGCTACCACAGTTTGCGTTCTATGAAAAAATTTTCCGTAAGCTTGGTTTCATCCATGTATCATCTGGTCCTTTGGTAAGAAGTTCATATAGAGCAGCAGATTTTATTCAAAAAATGAATAGTTTAAGGAATTGTTAGGTAATATTCAACTATTCTACTCAACTGGAACTGAATATATTCCAACTCGGTATCAAATTTCAACAGTTCCATCTAGGAGGTTAATGGTTTTAATTTCATTGATACCACGTGGTATCAAGTCTGCTAAAAACCATCAAAATCGGGGATTATTTTTCTAGCCTAATTTCGTTCCTAATTTTACAGTTCGTATCAACTGTCAACTGAACAACAGAATTACCGAACTGTCGACGAAGCCTAACAATCGTGTTGTCGTGCCATAAAATCACGCCTAATTTTTTCATAACACGAGAATTTTTTCGTGTTATAGTTTTTTCATGCCTAAAATCATGACACGATAACACGAGATGCCATACGGCTTAACTTGTTGCAAACAACCTGTAAACAATGGTGTGTAAACAAGTTGTCTAAGACTGTTTCTGCTCGTTTACAAGATGAGAAACATGAAAAATTACGGGAATGTTGTAACCAAAAAGGATTGACAATGAATGACTATATAAAAAATGCAATTGATGAGAAATTAACAGGATCAAATTCTCTGTTTAAGAATTGTACTGATTGTGATCAAGAAGTTCATGATATGATGACGAAGATTGTTAATAATATCCATGATTCTGAATATTCCATAACAAGTTCTGAAAAAACGGATAAACCTATCAAAGTTACACTGATTTGGTCTGAAAATGATGATGAAGGTGTTTTAGATTAGAACTAAGAATTAAGAATTTTCAGAATCTAAATTGAATCAAAGTAAATAGCCAAAAATGCAATTTAGTCTTCTTTTCAAATTTTTCGAATCCTCTATGGGCTCTGCTATTATCTGATTGGGGTTCCACAGCAATTACAATTTTATTTTGTCGGAGTGCAATTTCTACCTGATGGGTTGTACCTCCCGTAAGTCCTGATTCTACCGCAACAAGATAATCTGATATTCCAGAAAAAAAACCTCAAGTGATATTCGTAGATGGTGACCCTAGAGACTATGAAATAATAAAGTCATAACCAAAAAGAAAAAACCTAGTGTGGTTTGGATCTGAATTTGAAAAATAACCGTCATATAGATCAAATATTAACAAATTTTGTTAGGTAAAAACCATTTTTCGAGGGCATCATTGATTATTTTGCTCTTATCGCCTTTTTTCTTTACTCTTTTCTGTAATTCTATGTCGTTCTTTTCAGTAATCCTAAAGCCTTCATGGCGCATAAACTAGGTTAAAGTCGAAGAAAATAAAGGATTTGCTAATTACAACAAGGATTTTAAAATGAAAAGTTATAGGCAATATTAGAAAAAAAACGCTAAATGTTAACGGAAGCCAACGAAGGTAGAATTTCAATTTTCGGGCAATGAAACTCAGGGACCATCTTGGCTATTATGTCAGCTTCCGCATCTATTGTTACGTGTTTAAATTATAATAGTATTTTTCAAAATAAAGATCGTTTTGGGTTTAAAATTTGTTTAAAAATTCTTTGTTAATTTAACATGTATTCAGAAAAGATTTGGTATATTTTATTGATGACAAGGTGTGATAGTTGTTCTATGGTAGTATATGATGGTTAATCTAATTTCTGACATCAAACAAAGTTGTTTAAGATGTGGGAAGAAGGCACTAATTACAGATACCGAAACAGGTGAGATTTTTTGTGGTGGTTGCGGTTT
>JADFLH010000028.1 GCA_022564515.1 Nitrososphaerota archaeon | reverse complement strand
ATAGTGATAATATTTTCAAATTAGATGAGCTTACACAAAATGTAAGAAAAATGCCGGGAATAAGTTCAGCTGATTTATTTATTCCAAAAAAGATTGAACTACCACAAAAATGGATCAAAGATACAATTCTCGAAGCAAAGAAATCTCCGGCTCTTCATCTATTATACCAGAAAATTAAATAATAATGGCTTCTTGGCTGAATATTAAATGAAAAAAAAGAAAATTTATGATGGGAAAATTATTGGGCTCAGCGTATATGATTTAACAATTCGTGGAAGAAAAATTAAACGCGAAATTATTGAGCACCGTGGAGCTGCAGCTATATTAGCAATTGATAAAAATCAAAAAGTAATCTTAGTGAAACAACATCGTTTCCCAATTGGTTACGTACTTGAAATTCCTGCTGGAACTCTAGAAAAAGGAGAACGAGCAAAGTCATGTGCTATTCGTGAATTTCAGGAAGAAACTGGCTATAAAGCCAAAAAAATGACTCATTTTCTCGCATATTATCCCTCAGTAGGCTACAATACTGAAATGATTCATTGTTTTCTAGCAACAGACCTTGAGAAGGCATCTGATTTGCAGCTAGATACTGATGAAATCATGTCAGTTATAAAAATCGATCTTAAAAAATTATTGAGGATGATTAAAGCTGGAAAAATTAAAGATTCAAAGACAATATGTGCCGTTCTAACTTATGCTGCTAAAAATAAATTGTATTGAAAATTTATTGTTTGTAAATCGGTTTTACTAGATCAGCAACGTCTGCCCATGATTTTGCAATTCTTTCAAACAGGTATATGAGATCTAGATAATCAATAGGAACATGTTTTTTGTTTTCTAAGGATGTACGAAATTTTGAAATTTTGTCTTGATATTTTTTATGCTGCGATATAGCTTGGATTGCTAAAATTCTATCATTTTTTGTAAACGCGTCAGTTGATTTTTTGGCAATTGATGGAAAGTCTTTTACTATTTCATATAGCAGTTTAAGTTTACTACTTGATAGGGAGGTATTAGCAATTAAATTTGATAGTTCAACAGTGGTGTCTCCAACATTTTCAAGTAGGTTTGCAGCAATTCTATAATCTAAAATGTCAATGTTTTCAAGATTAAAGACTCCTGCTAATTTACGATCAATCATTGTGCTCCGAATTAATCTCACTAGAAGAAAGTATTGTCGGTTAACCTCCACGTCTCGGTTTGAGAGTGTTAGAAGATTGGATTTATCATCTGAAATTAAACCCGTTAAAACGTCATTAAACATACCAAGAGCAATTGAACTTATTCTTTTCAAAATTTTATCGGGTTGCAATGTGGTTACGTCTAACAAGAATTGCATGATAACATTTGATGAATCTTCTTCAATGATTTCCATTCCAACTAATCTTCTCATAGAGTTTCTAATTTTTTCTCTATCCTCTATTGGAATTGATTCTTTTCCTTGTATTTTTATAATATCATATCCAAGAAGATATGCTCCGGTGATATCAGCAACAATGTTTTCATCCTTTGGCAAGGGATAAGAGATAACTACTTGCTTTGATGGTCGATTTTCTTTGTTTACTGTAACAGAAAGACTGTCTTGTCCAGTTTCTATTTCTACCTGAGTGCTTTTTTGCAAGTTGTTAGCATCAACCCATTCCTTTGGTAAGCAAACTAGAATGCTGCTACCTATCTTCTGCAGGCGTCGAATGAATTTAGTCAATTTATACTAATTTAATTTATTTAAGCCATATTTTTATATTTTCTTTGAATTTAAATTTTAAGCAATGAGAGGTATAGCCTTTAGTCCAGCTCATGTTACAGGCTTTTTCAAAGCTGAACTTGATGATCTTCAACATAGATCAGAAAACATTGGTTCTCTTGGTGCCGGTTTTTCGATTAGAGATGGGGTTACTACAACCGTACACGCAAAAAAAACTGAAGAAAAATCAGATTTTCAAATAAATATTTCAGGATACATACCTGACAACACTGATGTTTCTGAATTTGTCATCAAAGAATTTCTAAAGATTGTTAACGGCCAGAACTTCTTTTTATCAGTTCATCATGATATTTCTGTTCCAATTGGTTATGGATTGGGTTGCAGTGCGGCGGCAGCGCTTTCGCTTGCCTTTGCTTTGGATCAAGCATTATGTACCAAACTAGAAAAATCAAAAATTGGACAAATTGCTCATAACGCCGAAGTATTTTGCAAGACCGGTTTAGGCGACGTTATTGGTTCCTTTTATGGTGGTTTTGAGATTAGAACAAAGGCAGGGGCTCCTGGAGTTGGTTCCCTTGAAAAAATTGATAACGATTCTAAAGTAATCATCATTTGTTTTTCACCTATTTCAACTAAAAAGTTTCTTGGCGAAAACTTGTCAATGATAAATGGTCTTGGTGGAAAGATGGTAGAAAGAATAGTTAGATCAAAAAACTATAATGAATTTCAAGACATGTCAGTAGAGTTTGCAAAATATATCAAGGTAATGACTCCAAAAATGAATTCTGTCATACAAGAGTTACACAAAAATGGAGTAAGATGTGGTGTTGCAGTCTTTGGTGAAACAATTTTTTCATTAATACCAGCATCAAAAGAAAAACAAGTTTTCGAAATTTTAAAGAAATATGATGATAACTTAATTATTAAATCTGAAATTGATAACATAGGCGCAAGATTACAATAAATCGATCAAAATTTTTACCATGGCTTTAATTCCCAAAAATCATCCACGTGCAAAATCTTTGCTCATTAGAGAAAGATTGGTAGATGGTTTTGAAAATGGTGTTGTAGCAAAGGAAGGTCTTCTGGCACATGGTCGAGGGGAAGCCTTTGACTATTTACTTGGTGAAAAAACCACCAAAGCTGCAAAAAAAGCAATCAGAGCAGCGGCTTCAGCCTTGATTTTAGCAAAAAATCCTATAATTTCGGTTAATGGTAATGTTACAGCGTTATGCCCAAAGGAGATTGTTCAACTTGCAAAGACATTGGATGCCAAAATTGAAGTAAACCTGTTTTATGAAAACAGAGAGAGAAGAAAGAATATTGTAAAAATCTTAAAAAAAAATGGAGCAAAGAATGTTCTTGGTCTACAACCAAAATTCTACAAACGAATTCCAGGTCTTGACAGTGCAAGAAGAATTGTAGACAAGAATGGAATTCATGCTGCTGATGTAGTGCTGGTACCTCTTGAAGATGGTGATAGGACGATATCACTTAAAAAATTAGGAAAAAAGGTTATCACGTTTGATTTAAATCCGCTTTCAAGAACAGCACAAACTGCTCAAGTTACTATTGTTGATAATGTCATACGTGGAATGAAGGAGCTTTTGGTAGTTTCAAAGAAACTTTCATCTAAAAATGAACAAACTCTAAAAAAAATTGTGAGTGGTTTTGATAACAAAAAAAATCTTTCAGCCAACATTTCCGAAATAAAAAAACACCTTAACAGGAGAGCACATCTTGTCTAAATCTGTAAGGGATATCATTGAAAAGAAAAAATTAGCACAGAAAATTTCAGTAATAACTAGCTATGATTATTCCATAGCATCCTTGTGTGACAAAGCAGGAATTGATATTCTTCTTGTGGGAGACAGTGGTGGGATGGTAATGCTCGGATATAAAAACACTATTCCTGTAACAATGGATCAAATGTGTTTGTTTACAGAAGCAGTTAGCAGAGCACGAAAAAATTCCTTGATAGTAAGTGATCTTCCATTCATGTCATATCAAGCGAGCACAACAGATGCAATCACAAATTCTGGAAGACTGATAAAGGCAGGAGCTGACGCTGTAAAGCTTGAAGGAGGCACTCCAATGACAGATACAATTGCTGCAATTGTTGAAACTGGAATTCCTGTGATGGGTCATATTGGTCTTCAGCCTCAAACTACAATACTATCAGAAGGATACAGAGTTCAAGGAAAAACTGTTGAATCTGCAAAGCTACTAATCGAAGACGCAAAAGCGCTTGAAGAGGCCGGTGTGTTTAGCATTGTCCTTGAAATGATTAGCCATGAAGTATCAAAAATTATCACAGAAACAATAAGTGTACCAACAATAGGAATTGGATCTGGTGCATGTTGTGATGGGCAGGTCCTTGTTGTTCATGATTTGCTTGGCATGTATGAAAAAATAAAACCAAAGTTTGTCAAACGATATCTTTCCTTATCTGATGAAATCATAAATGCAGTAGAATCCTATCGAAAAGATATTGAGGAAGGAAAATTTCCATTAAAAGAAAATTGGTTTCCTATGGAAAAAGCTGAATATGAAAAACTAAGAAAAGAAATTGAAAGCTAGAAAGAAAACAAGTCATCCTTCATTTGATATTATAGGAACGTATGGTTTAGAGCTATCAAGCAAAAGAATTATTTTGTGTGTTGCAGGAAGTGTAGCAGTATACAAGGCAATTGAGCTGGCAAGACTCTTGATGAGACATGGAGCTAATGTTGTTTGTGTTGCAAGTAATGCCGCAACGAAGCTAATAAAGCCTGATTATTTTACGTGGGCTACAGGAAATAGAGTTATTACAAAACTTACTGGGGAACTTGAGCATATTGATCTTGCAGATTACAAACGTTCTGATTTGATTATAGTATATCCTGGAACTGCAAATACACTTGGCAAGCTGGCTAATGGAATTGATGATACGCCAGTATCAACAGTACTAACTGTTGGTTTTGGTTCCAAAATTCCAATACTGATGGCTCTTGCTATGCATCAATCAATGTACAATAATGCAGCTGTGAAAAAGAATATTGAATTTTTGAGGAATAAGATTGATTTTATTTCTCCTCAATTAATTGAAGGTAAAGCAAAGGTTGCAGAACCTGAGGATGTTTTAGAATATGTACTAAAAAAATTCGGATTTTCTTCTGTTTTACACAAAAAACGTGTTCTAATTACTGTTGGCCCTACAATAGAATACATTGATCCAGTCAGAGTTATTACCAATCTTTCTACTGGCAAAACAGGGGTTTTGCTAGCAGGTGAGTTGGTTTCTGCTGGAGCAAAGGTAGTAATGATTTATGGCCCAGGCAAGGAAAAGCCTCCAAAAGGAGTTAAAATAATCTCGGTGCAAACAACCAAGGAAATGCTAGATTCTGTAAAAAAACAACTCAAGAAAAAATTTGATGTTGTAATTTTGTCAGCTGCAGCATCAGATTATACTGTGGAGCAATCAAGCAAATCAAAAATTAAAAGCTCAAAGAAAAATTTGATTATCAAACTAAAATGGGCTCCAAAAATTATTGATCAAATAAAGAAAATTCAAAAGAATGTTTTTCTTGTAGGATTTAAGGCAGAAATTAACCTTTCTAAAAAGGCACTTGAAAGAGAAGCAAGGAAAAAAATGAGAGAATCAAAGGCTGATCTGATGATTGCAAATGATATTGGTTCGCCTAGTTATAAAAAAAATCCAAATTACAATGAAATACTTGTAGTTGATTCTAAAAGAGCTATTTCTTCTGGAAGGAAAAGAAAAGACCAGATTGCTAAATTCATCAGAAAGGAAATTGAAAAACGGCTCTGACCGTAATCATGTGCAGTAATCTAGATATTACAACATCAAATCCCTTTAACTACATTACCATATTCAGTTTATTTAGTTACTCGAAAATGAGAGAATGTTTTCATTTTTTCATACTACAATTGTTAGTATGACATAGCAAATATTTGCTAAATGAGAATTTAATAAAATCTTAAAAATATTTCCTAATTATATCCAATTTTTCATAATAAAAAAAGAGAAGATATCCCTATTGGAAGGGATCTATGAAGGGACAGTTCACAATGTGATCACTATCCATTGGTCTTGCAATATCCACGCTGATTAATCCAGCCTCTCGATAGAAGTTTATGTCATCAATTGTCTGAAGTAGTGGAGCGCTGTCTGGATCATTCCATCCAATCATGAAGATTCTCCACATTGGGCTATAATTTTCATTGCCAATGGCAGAGGCTGAAATTCCTGCTTGGAATCCTAATGGTCCAGAGCCCTTTATTCCATTTTTAAACTGGAACAAATCTACTGCGGCTGAATTTGCAATCAAACTTGCCGAAGAGGTCACAGGTGTAACTCCCATCATACCAGCTGGGCCACTTGGAGTTGCATCCGTTACAATGTAATAGATTGTCCTACCATCAGGTCCCCAACCTCTGTGTGCGATGAATGTTACTGTCATATCGTCTGTATTGATGTCAAGAACTTGACCACCACCATAAGGTGTTTCATCAGTCAATGTTTTGTCCTCCTTTACCATCATTTGACCATCAGGCCAAACAATTTGTGGCATGTTTAGCACAACTTCCAATTCTGACAAAGTAACATCATCTGCATCAGCTGCGGCTAGTATTTCCTCCTCAGAAGTAAGAACTGATGTGGTATCCTTATTCCATGTTACATGAACGTGCGAAGCCAATGCACTGTAAACATCTGGTTGTGCCGGAGTGCTAGTTAAGACCTCACCTTGAAAACCATGTACTCCATCACCATCTACACCATTTGTAAACATGTATGTGGTAGATAGTGCTTCTTTTGGAGCATTTGCCAAAAGTGGTGCCAGCTCTACATTCCATCCCTGATTCTGAGTGATTATTTCTGCATGTTTTGGATCACTGGAATCGGTAATGATAAAGTATACCGGTTCACCATTATAGTATCCTTGATGCAAAGGTATTGTTGCAGGAACGTTTGCTCGTGACAATCTAAGTACAGAGCCCAGCATACTTTCATCAATCATCTTTTCTTCCATGGCTTCTTCTGTTATTTTCATGGTGTCTTCCATCATCTTTTCTTCCATGGTTTCTTCTTTCTCTTCTTCAATTGGTGCCTTTCTAGCTTCAAATCCTGCTCTGCCACCAGGATATTCAGAACATAATCTGTCACCGCAAACTATGTTCTTAGTTGCAGGACCGAAAGAGCTTGCACCAACTCGACCAGGAGCATCGCTGCCTCTACTCTTTAATGCATCAACTTCCATCACATAATCGGTTGTCAGAACCATTGTGAATAGAGGGAGAACTGCAAGTAGTCCAAGATATCGTAGTTTTGTATTCATTAGAGAAAAGAATTAAGATACAATTTAATAAGATTTGTCCAAATTACGTTCAAATTCTTCGTAATGCATTACAAGTATATTTTTAGTGAATTCATAACCATTCATTACCAATCTCAATTCTATATTCACATGAAGTTATTAATTTAAAGAGATTTCACTCATTTCACACCGCTAAGAATGGTGGTATCCCTAGGGAAAAATAAATCTGCAAACCAGTCAATTGCCACTCTGAACTTTTTCTCAGCACTAGGAAGAGTAGACAAGTAGTATTGTCTCCAAAGAAACCAAGCAACAAATCCATGAATTTGATTTCCCATTAAAAGAGCTACACCGTTTCTTTTACCAATTTTTGCCATAGATCCTTTACTATTATACACAAAAGGTTTCTGAGAATTACCTCCTTTAATTGATGAAATGATATTTTTGGAAACTGTCTTTGCCTCTCTTACTGCATGTTGTGCTGTTGGAGGATATGGTTTTCCTGTTCTGCTATCAGTAATTGATGCACAATCACCAAGAGCATAAACATTTGGATAATTTTTGAGTCTTAAAAAACTGTCAACCATAACGCGCCCATTTGGTGCATGTTCATCATCAAGATTCATTATTACAGGATCAACAGTAACTCCTCCTGCCCAAATTAAGGTCGCACAAGGAATTTTCATTTCGTTATCAAGTACAACATGGTCATACGTCGCATCAACAAGTTTGGTATTTTTTATAATTTCAACGCCATTTTTTGTCAATGATTCCATAGCATATTCTCCAAGATCTCCGATTTCCGGTAGAATTTTTTCACCTGCAGATACTAGAATTATTCGTGTTTTCTCAATGTCGATATTTCTGTAAAATTTCTCTACAGATTCCCTTACAAAATCATTTATTTCTCCAACAGTTTCCACTCCAGAAAATCCTCCGCCGACGATAACAAATGTCATAAGCTTTGACAGTACTGCGGGATCCTCTTCTTGGTCTGCATTCTCTAGCATAGAAATTACATGATTTCTTAAATCTATAGCATCACCAAGGGTTTTAATTGTTAAAGCATGTTTTTCGACATTTTTATTTCCATAGAAATTAGTTTTTCCTCCTAATGCAATGACAAGATAATCATATTCTAATTCACGATTACTTTTATCTAAGGATCGTGTAATTGTAACTTTGTTATTATTCAAATCAATTTGTTCTACCTTAGCTTGATAGTATCTTGCTCTTTTGCAAAATGATCGTATTGGGGTAGCAATGTGTCGTGAAGAGAGCATTCCAGTTGCCATTTCAGGCAACAAGGGGGTATGTAGAAAAAAGTTATCTTGGCTTACTAAACTGATACTTATTTCGGTATCACTTTGAAAAGCTGCTTGAAGTTGTTTTAACACACCAATACCACCATATCCTCCACCCAAGATCAGTATCCGTTTAATTGAAGGTGAGGGATTTTCATGGACATTTTCTTCATGTTTTTCGTATGTAGAAATTTTTGAAAATTGAATATCACATATATGGCATCTGTAGTTTGCACCAGCTTTTCTTGTTAAAATGGATGCTAAAACACCAATGGTTAGTCCCCAGATAATGTGCATGAAGAACGAATCTATCAAACTAGACACAAAGTTTTGGTTTATTACCTCAGACGCCTCAAGAAAAGTCATTTCAGGATCTAGTTCTGTAATTAGCTCGGCCATGTTTGGGCCAAGAATTAGTTGAGAGACTGGAATTGCAAACACTGTAAAAACAACAACTCCTGCAAAGATACCATAAATCAAACCGTTTTTGATCTTTGAGATATTGAATTTGATAACCTTATGAAGAAAAATACCAGTAACAATTCCTATGATGGTAGCAACTGTGATATGAAGTGCAAAACCAACTTCTGGAGAGTTAGAGCCAACTACTTTTGCCATAACAAGCAAAGTAACCAAGTATTGGGTCTCAGTTGTAATATCCAAAAAAATTCTTGGCAAGTGCATTGTAAAGCCACCAATGATCGAACCAACAGCTACGAAAAAGATCTCTTTTCTTAAAGAGAAACCAACTCTGAGATAATGAGATTTTTTATTTTTAGAAAGAGACAATGATTATCACGTTTGTTTGATAAAATCCACCCAACCTCTCAAGGCATCAGTTGATTTTACCATTCTCGGAGCATTTAGTTTAATGAATTCAACCTCCTCTGAAGCTGATTTTGGAGGATTTTTCTTATAATTATCAAAGGTTGCCTTTCCATCATAATCAACAAATGCAATCCTAGCTCCAAAGTTGTCAGGATCAAGCATGTTTGCATCACCTGTAACTGTTGCCAAGTGATGAGGACATGAAAGAAGGGACTCCCCTAATTGATTTGAATTCATTACTCCTTTCTTTTTCATAGCACTTGATAGATCATTAAAATCTACAAAAAAGTAAAAAGCCCCATCTGGTCTTGTTGCTTTAATTCCATCTACTTTATTCCATTCATTGCTTAGGTATCTGCCCATCATTCTATGAATCTGTCGTGTAATTTCGATGTATTCATCAATTTCGTCATTTGGTTCATATGCTTTGATTGCAGCAAATTGTGTTGGTGTAGAAACATTTGTGTAAATAGTTGCTGCCACCTTTTTGAAGTCTGCTTTCAGTTTTTTCGAGCTAGTTGTTGGTAATATGCATGATCCAAGGCGATAACCACCTGCAGATCTGTCCTTTGATATACCATTTGTTATGAAAGTTCCTTCTGGATAAACAAGACCCATGCTGGTGAATTTTTCTATTTCAAATGTATCAAGGGCATAGATTTCATCAGCTAGGACCAAAATATTGTGTTTTCTACAAACCTCTGCAATTTTTTCTAGCTCTTCTTTGGAGTAAACATTGCCAGTTGGGTTGTGGGGATTGTTTAGAATAAGTGTATGTTGAGCACTAGATAGATTTGAAATAAACTCATCAAGATCATCTGGTTGAATTTTGTAATTGAATTCAGGCTTCAAATAAAAAGTGTGAAAATGTTTATCAAGTAAATAGATTTGAGGTCTGTAACCAATCCAAGATGGAGAGGGAATTATTACCCCACCTTTGATTATTCCAAATAAAGTGTGTATCAAGTCCTTTGTACCAGGACCAATAACTATTCTTTCTGGTTCAACATCTAATCCAAAATGTCTCTTGTTAAAACCAGATATTGCCTTTCTAAGCTCAGAAATTCCCTCTGCATCAGAATAATGTCCCTGATTAGCACTTTTACCAAGTGCTTTGCTCAACGGTGGAGGTATGTGAAATGGAGATTGACCAAATCCAAGTCCATAGTAATCAAAACTACATCCTCCATTCTTACATTGTTCACGCTGTTTTGCTACCATTAAGCCAACTTTGAGGTTATCAGGGATGACGATTTTGTCGACGGAGGATTCAACTAAAATCTCTTTCATAACTATTAACCACATATTTTTGATAAAATCTTTTTCCCAACTTTGCCCAGACTGTTCTTAACTTTATAATTATTATACAAAGAATTCAGGTAGAAAATCAGAAAATTTAGTGTGAGTGAAATCATTAACATTGTGTTATATTTAGAGCTAATTTGGAACAATTTTTTAATAATTGAAAATGCTTTTTTTATTGAGTTTGAACCCAAAGCATATTGTATTAATGGCAGGCACAGGCATAGCTGTAATTGTCGTTATAGCTATCATTTCTAACACACAATTTTTCTCATCCGTAAATGAAAATGTGATTATTACTCAAATAGCTGATGATGGAATCATGATAACAAATGGCCAAAAACACATAATTCCCCTTGAAAAGATAAGAAGTGGTGGACCGCCCAAGGATGGAATCCCATCTATTGACACACCAGAATTCACTGAAGCCTCCCAAGAATATCATGTTTCAGATTCGGATACAGTTTTAGGATTAGAAATAAACGGAGATGTACGGGCATATCCATTATCAATTTTAGTTTGGCATGAAATTGTGAATGATAATGTGGGAGGGGTTCCTGTGGCTGTAACCTACTGTCCATTGTGTTTTACCAATCAGGTTTTTGAGAGAGTGATTGATGGTCAAGAAGTTGAGTTTGGCACTTCAGGAAAACTCTACAACAGTAATCTTGTAATGTACGATCGATTAACAAACTCTTACTGGAGTCAGGCCTTGGGTAAGGCAATTGTTGGGGAACTTGCAGGCTATGAATTGAGTACGATTCCATTTGATGTAATAAAGTGGGGCGATTGGAAAAGTCTTCATCCTGATAGTGTAGTTTTAACTACCAATACCGGACACATTCGTGCTTATGGTGTAGACCCGTATGGAAATTATTACACAGAAACTAGAATACTTTTTCCAGTAGAAAATACTGATAACAGGATGCATCCAAAAGAAATCATCCTAGGATTTAATGATGGTGATGTCTACAAAGCCTACAAGCAACAAGATGTTGAATCAGCTGTAATAATAAATGATCAAATTAATAACAATCCCATTTTTCTAATTTCACTTTATCCAGGAAATGCAAGGGCTTTTGAAAGTAACGTGGATGAAAAAGTTCTTGAGTTTTTCTTTAAAGATGGCAGTATTATTGACAAAGAAACAAACTCGGAATGGAACTATGATGGCGTTGCTATTTCTGGGGCACTTGTAGGAACTGAATTGAACCGCATTCCTTTCAGTCCTGGATTTTGGTTTGCGTGGATAGCATTTCACCCTGATACCGATGTATATGTAGGACTATAATCATGAATCCAATTAGAAAAGGAATAATTGTTGGAATCATAACCATGGTTGCTTATCTAACAGTGGTTGTATTAACTACGCCATCATTGCCAGCAGATGCCGCAATTAGTGCTGCTTTTCAGCTCAATTCTATTGTAATAGTAGGTATGGGACTAGGAGTTGGGTTGCAGGTGTTTCTTGCAGAACAAAGTAAAAGACTAGGATGCAAGCTGAGCATTAAGAAGAAGGCGTTTGGTGGAAATTCAAGTGCTGCTGCTGCTACATCGTTTTTTTCGTTCTTCTCACTGGTACCACTAGGTTGTTGTGGCTGGTGGCTCTATGTACTATCATTATTGCCAAGCATATTTGGCACAGGAGTTTCTGCTGTTTTAATAGAATACAGTCAGACCTTAGCCTATGCCGGATTGGGGATAATCTTTGGTTTTAATGCACTTACCGCATTAAAGTTACACAAAGAAAAAAAATTTAGAGAGATTGAAAATTTGAAATGAAACATTGTTTTTTGATTCCTAGATTAAAACGAGATTTTATTTACAATTCATATCAAGTGTACATTATTGATTGTCATAGATTCTACGCTCTAACGAGCTTCATTTGAAATTAGTGATTCCACATCGATTACTGCCTTTAACACACCTATGAAATTACTATCTCTATCAAGAATTTTGATGGCAATGTCAGAAGAATACACTTTTGCACTTTCATCATAGCCACTTTCTGACAAATAGATTCCATTTTGTTGTGCCTCTTTCCACCAAAGCTCGTCATCTTGACGATAATCAGATGTTTTTCCTGATTGGGCCACATTTGCGCCATAGGCATTTGTAACAAAAATTTCTGCATAAGTAAACTCATTTCCAGATTCCTGATCAGCTTTGATTGTTGCACGAATTACATCAGCAGCATCATTGTTAATCAGAATATATGCCAATGAACCAGGTTCATCAGGATCACTTGATTGCCACCTGGCATCAAGTTGTTGGATTAATGAAGCTGTATTACTTATATCATAAAATGCTGAATTGGATTCTGCTATAGCTTGTTGGATTTGTACGTTATTTGCAAGTTCACGTGATTCTCTTATTTTCTCATTTATCGCTGTTTGCAAGATGTGTAGATTTTGAATTAAATTATCGTCAGTGTTTTTTTTGGCATCTGGAATGTGTATCATTTCATTTTCAACAAAATATTCGATGGCGTAGAAAAATTCTTCATCACTGATTTGATTATTTACCCAAAAACCAACTGCGGTTTTAATCCAAGTAGGAATTGTAAACTCGTTTTGGGCATACACGTTATATGCTAGTCCTATTACCAATACCAAAACAAGAGAAAGTATTATGGTTTTTTTCCTCAAGCAATTTTTGAATGAGAAAGTGATTAATTAAATCATGGTATCTAACTAAGACCTATAGAAAGTTTCATAACCTAGTAACGGTTATGAAAAAAAGTTCATCATTATTGAATAATGTAAGATAAGGATGATTTTGGTGAAAGAGAGATCGGATCCTTTAGTGAATTCCAAACAAAAGTTTCAATGATATAACTTCCAGTTACAGTTGGAGTCCAAGATTGAGACAACTCTAGACTCTGATCTGATGTTAGTTCACCTTGAATCCAAGATAAAGAAACCACCGTTCCGTCATGATCTTTTACCTGTATAATGTATGCAAAGGATTGAAAATAATTTTGGTTGTTACGAATCATGCTCACAATTTGAAGTTGCTGGTTAATTGTAGGTTCAAGTATTGGCACTCCAAAACTATCAGCAACAAAAATGTCTTCATGAGAAATTCTTTGGATTGGTGGAACATCTGATTCAAGTCTCGATTCTGTTTTAACATCTAAATCATCTTGGATACTATATGGGGAAGGAAGAGTGTTATCCTCGTATTTTCCGTAAATCGCATCACCGGGTAAAGCAAATATTCTATTACCGCTTGAGACGGTGTTTTGTGTAAAAGATATTGAGGCTTTAAACAATCCAGAATCTTCCTCAGTTTCGATTGCATTAACAAGGATTCCTGCAATATCTGAATCAGAATAAATCTCTACATTAACTTGATCCACAGCCTCTGGATTGAGATTCATATCAGGATCTATAATTATGATTTGAGCAAACTCTCCTATGAGATAGATTTCTTTACCGAAATTTATTTCTCCTATATTCCAACTTATCAATGCAGAATAAGTAAGGACTACGCCTTCTGCAAACTCAAATGATATTGTCAATCCTCCATCTCGGTCTACCTCCAAGAACCCATTGGTGGGACCATTACCAACTGTGCGTGGATTAGTATCTGGTTTTCCATCATTGTCAACATCATGTAAAAAACCTGTAAGTATTACCTCACCGGTAAATACACCACTATTTGGTTCAGTCTCTGTTAATTTGTATGGTTCAAGTGAATGCGCAGCAGTGTAAATCTTGATAAAATGACTGTCCTGAGTACCTATGGAATCAATACCATATCTGTTAGCATTCCAACTGGGTGCTACCACCGTTATGTACACCTTGTCTGTCCAGGTGTATATTTCCTTATCAGTAAAAATTGGTGCGTATGGATTAAAGTAATCAGGAATTTCTTCTGCGAATACCGATAATAAAAGAAATGAAAATATAGACAATGTGGTTAGTAACAATTCCTAGAATTACTTTCAAGACAGTTGATTAAATGGTTTATCTATAATTTTTAGTGGTTTACATCAAATATAATTTAAAAAAGAAAAATATTGCTAATGTTTATTTGCAAAGTTGAGATCGAGGCAAAATTATCTCATTTAATGTTTGGGTAGCATTGATACAATAATTCTAAAAGTTACAGTTTACACCTTAAATTTCTGTAAAACAGTTGTCACAATTAGATTGGTGCATAAATTTTGGTTGAAAAATGAGAGTTACTGAACTCTACATCATTGATTAATAATTGAAAAAATAATGAGATTTTGATCTAAGAAAAACAGAATTAACTTAAATCAAAAAAAGCTATTATTTATTTATTCTATTTTTTTTACGTTTGTAGCATGTGATCCTTTTTCGTTTTCACCAATCTCGAATTCGACTTTATCTCCATCTCGCAAAAATCCGTCTACGTTTGATTTGTGAACAAATAAATCGTCCCCAGATTCTCTCTCGATAAAACCAAAGCCCTTAGTTCGGTTGAACCACTTTACTGTGCCTTGTTCCATGTTATAGCACAGCATAATTTTTAGGATAATATTAACCTACAAAGCAAAAAAATGATAGAGAATGGTGTGTATCTATGTTAAACCACCTCTACTGTAAGTAAAAGTTGTGCAGAAAGCGCATCAGGATTATCCAAACTCTCCCAAACAAAAATCTCAATCATGTTATGATTCTGTGGCAGTCAGAGTCCATTACATGGCTGAAGAAAATTTCTGCCATAGAGTAAGGCTGCCAGTAATCCAAGAAAGTGAAATCACTGAGTCGTTTTCATCTCGAATTTGTACAATGTAGGCAAAATTCTGATTTCTGTCCCGATCGTTTGAAAGATCAGCCACTACCATTACTTATTCATCTACACTTAGCATGTCTTCACTTTGGGAAACTAACTCTGCATCTTGTATAACAGAATCACAGATTGCAGCAAATGCTGCATTATTTAGTAATAAAAAGATCGAAATGAGTCAAGATAACTTTTCATTGTAATCATTTGGTTCTAATATCATATGTATTTTTGAATACCTTTATCAAACCCAACACAGCAAAAACGTCTGAATTATGAATCTTGGTTACTGGATGATATTTTTGTTAATTCCCTTGGTTGGGGCTATTTTGGCAATGATTGCAATTGCACCAGAAGACATTCCTCAACCAAAAATCCAGCCAGAGATTGCAACTGAGAAATCTAATGAGATAGAGTCAGAACCCTTAACAAGCTCAAAAGTTCCTGCTCCAGGATTTGAAAATGTTCCTGAGATGATTGTACTAGAAAAATCAATATCAATTGAAGAGGAACCAAGTAAGACTGAACCAGAAGCAATGGTAAAAGAGCGTGAACTGTCTGCAGCAGATAAGGTTGAGGTAAATATTCCAACTGGCTCTTCAATTCCGGGATGTGAGGAAACGATGAAATGTTTTATTCCAAGTTCGGTTACAGTGGCAGTTGGTGGAACGGTTACTTGGTTCAATGGCGATACTGCTGCTCACACTGTAACCAGTGGAACTACAACAGATGGACCAGATGGTATCTTTGATAGCAATTTGTTTTTGGTAGATGCATCATTCAGTCATACCTTTGAGAAAGAAGGAGCGTATGACTATTTCTGTGTGGTCCATCCATGGATGACAGGAACAGTTAAGGTTTCTTAGCTTGGTTAATGATGGGATGATAAAGTCATTGCTGGAATTAGAATAGGCAATTTTCTAGTCATTATTAGTAAACTTCAAAAATTAAGGGCAACATTATTCATATGCTAGTCAGGTTTGAGGTAATCATTATCAGAAGAAAGAAAAATGTACCCAATCAAATGTGCTGATTGTGGTAAAGACGCTGAGGTACCTTTTCAACCAAAAGAAGATCGCCCAGTATATTGCCGAGAATGTTTGCCAAAACACAGAAAATTTAGCTCTAGAAGATTTTAAGCTGAAATATGCTTTAGGTTCTATTTGTTAAATTATTTTTAAATCTACCCAATTTATTGAACAAGTTTTTCAATTCTGTCTTGCTTTTCTTTAATTCGGAAGATAATTACGGCATGGGTTTTATCCTACAATTAAATTTCCTACAGAATACCAAACATCAGGCTTTTGATTTTTGGTGGCACTATCGATCATGTCTCTTATTTCTGGTGTTGAGGGATCAATATCATCTAATTGTTGAATCCTAATTTTCAGTCTTTCTAGTTTTTCATAAGCGTCCTTGTCTTCAATTATATCGACAAGTACTGAAAGTTCAATTGGTTTTTCAAGTACTCCAATAATTTCGTTAAAGTATTCTATTTCGTCCACAAGAAATTCTTTGACATAGGCTGATGAAAACAATATTCTCTGTGAGGGATTCAATTCAAGTATTTCTTTTGCAGTTTGTACACCATCCTTGTTTGGCATTTTAATATCAAGAACTACTACATCAAACGGAGTTTTTTTGTTAGTTTCTGGTTCTAATCTTGCAAGCGAGTTTTTGTATTCTTGCACACAGATTTCACCGTCTCCAGTAACTGTTACTTTATGGTTTCTTTTTTCCAGTACCATTTTATACAGCTTGGCTATCACAGGCTTGTCCTCAGCTATCAGAATTCTCATTAAATTGGGTAGCTTTTTCTCAAATATACTTTATAGTCTGTCCCAAAATTAATTTACAGTTTTTGAATTAGCCTCATTTGGATAAATGGTACTTTCAATATTTACAAAATTACTTTTATGTGGTAGACCAACCATCATGTCCAACATTTCATCGATGGCCTTATCTATCTTAAGATAACATGAGCAAGAAAAACTAGCTTCCATCTTTTTACTTAACAATGATGATATTGCTAATGATTTTTCAAAGGTCTTTAATAATTAAAGTAGGTAAAATAATTCATAATGGATTATAACAAACTGTGTGATGAAATTCTAAAACTTGATGAAAGGATAAGATATGCTGGAGTGTATAACACTACAGATGGTAAGGTATATGATAAGATGGCAAAAGAAAAGGAAAGATTACTTAGCAAAGAACAAACTCAAAATTCTCTTATACATGCCTATATGAGATGGAAATTACGACAGCAATATGCCGAGTTCGTTGGAGAACCAATTTACGCAATGGCAAAATACACAAATTAATCGTATTACCATTCCTTGTGGGAGCAATTCATTATTGATGGTGAGTACAGAAAAAGATCTCGAGCCTCAGAAAATAATTGATGATGTTTTAGACCTAATAGAGAAATTTTCCGATGATCCCAACTATACTCCACGTAGCCCACATCTCAATTTCTAGATTCGTAGGAAAAGTAATATTTTCAGATGATTTAGATGTAAAGAACATGTAAAACTAATAACAAAAAAGGTCTTGATTTGATTTGATATTAGTAAATAACAATAAAATAGTATGAAAGTTAACAAAATACATGCCAGCTGTCATTTTAATACCACTTGCAATTGTTGCCATTATTGGTGTTTCAGGATATTTGATATATCGTTTTGTTTTTTATGATTATATGTGTAATAGATCTGTTAATCAAACCCTTTTAAATTATAACATAAAAAAAACTCAATCTCAAATAATAAGAGAATATCACGAATCTAGAGGAGAGAAATTAACAGAAAAAGAAATCTTGAAGCTAGAAAAACGTTACAGGCAACATGAACCAGAACAATTTCTTGCGATGTACGATGCAATAAGAGACAAATCAAAAACTGATTAATAGAATTAGTCTTTGATTTTAATAAAAAAAGTTATGGACTTGTTGGTATCTGAATGAATGGAGTTCCACCTGACCCCACTACTAGTGGCAGTTTACCGTCCCATGCCTGTGTTTTCAACCATTC
This sequence comes from Nitrososphaerota archaeon, assembly GCA_022564515.1. Classification (GTDB taxonomy): domain Archaea; phylum Thermoproteota; class Nitrososphaeria; order Nitrososphaerales; family Nitrosopumilaceae; genus DRGT01. The sequence continues at coordinate 27 of JADFLH010000028.1, read as the reverse complement.
CAAATAGTTTGGATTTTGTGCTAGTGC
>JADFLH010000027.1 GCA_022564515.1 Nitrososphaerota archaeon | reverse complement strand
CTGTGTTAAAAATGGTGAAAATCATACACAAAGAGATTTTGCAGAAGCTGCTAACATAACCGAAGTAACAATTAGGAATAGGTACAAAGGACTTTTAGAATTGTTAAAAAACTAACACGTTTTTTTAAAAAATAAAATAGTTCTTATAAATCTAGATTAGTCCAAAATCATATCACAGAGAAAATTGTATCCTATTGTTTGAGTAGACGGTGGAAAAGACTCAGAGATACCTTTTCAACCAAAAACAGACAGGCCAGTGAATTGCAGAGAATGTTTACCAAAACATCGTTCTGGCGGTTGAAGCTTTTAGGCTAAATTTGTTTAAAGTAATTTAATTCAATTAGCTTATTTTCCTTTTTTATTCAAATTAACATTTGATACAAACTATAAACAGTTATTATGAAATGTAAAAAAAGTTCTAAAAGAGAGCATCATTATAGTCAAAACAGAAGGATTGGATTTAGATGAATCGATACCTTTTCCATCCCTTTATGAATTGGACTATTGAAGTCTATACTAATCACCACTTTATCTTAGATAAATCTGATCAAGAGTTATTTATGTTCTAATGTGTAAATATGAGTATTCCAAGTTTGAGTAAAAACTAGATTATTTTTTAATGAGAATTTTATGGGATTGGTCACAATGCTAGCACAAAAAATGGTATAGTAAGTAAATTCAATTTTTATTGAACTAAAATAATTAGAAAATATATGATAGAAATTGTTGATGCAGTAAAAGTTGTAGAGGTTATCTCAAAAAATCTAGATGGGATTTCAAAAAACACTTCAAATTTTCGAAAATTACCAGATACATTTTGGGGCTATTTTGCTAAAGGTCATGATCAAAAAGGAAAGTTTGCTGTAATACTGACCTACTCTGAGCAAGGTTCTGATGTTGATGAATTACTAAAAATGTATGAAGAGTGGGTTACAAAAATCCTCAATTCGATTAACTTTAGTTATTAATTCTGAATTGTTTAGGATCTCTTCAAATTTATCAAGTAAATTAGAATTTAATGACATGAAAACGCTAAGAAACTATGGTTTAAATCTAATCCAAATTGCAGAAAAAATTTGGAACAAAAAACTCAAACTAGTCTTAAAAAACTAATCCCCATAAGATAAACTGTCTGTTACATTGTGGTTTGGTATTGGACTGCCATACTGAGTTTTTCACAGCTCAGACCCCGATTTACAAACGTTTAATTTTTTACGAAATATTTACGGTTATGCAAAAAAACATAACGACGGTTATATATACCACGCTGAGTTAAATATGATGAGGAGAAATAATTGATACAAACAAAAAAAATAGTATGTCCTGATTGTGGCAAAAAATTAACTGATGTGTTTGACACTACTGAGCATATTTTTTGGAACTCAATTGTTGAACATGTCTAGGCTGACGAACTCAGCTAGAATGTATGTCAAAAATAAAATGTATTAGAAATCATGTATGGTTTCAGATTAGTCCATACAAGTTTCAATGTGACAAATGTGAGAAAATTGTCCATACCTAGACTGACAAAATCAGCTAGAAAGTATGTCAAATCTAATTCCAAAAAACGAAGAAAAAAAGTCGTTTAATTTTTTACGAAATATTTACGGTTATGCAAAAAAACATAACGACGGTTATATATACCACGCTGAGTTAAATATGGTGAGGGGAAATAATTGATACAAACAAAAAAGATAGTATGTCTTGATTGTACGGCAACTTTCACTGATGAGTTGGAATATAGTGAGTATTTGTTTTGGTGTATGATTTAGGAGATAAAATGAATCAAACAGTTTTAACAATGATTGAGCAAATTAATCAAAAACTAAATCAGGAACATGTACAGAAAAAAAGTGAGAGTGGAATTCTCGAAAAACTTAGGAGTGAATTTCAATGACTACAAAAGGGAGAGTGTTAGGTTGTATAGCAAACTAGAACAAATTAGAACATGGACTTCAGTGAGTGCATTAATTGTATCACTAACTATCTTAGTCGTGGTGCTTAGTTAATGAAAACTAAAAAATGGTTTTGTCGACTATGTAGACTATATGACATAATCTTACCAAACCACCATCTCTACACGAAACATGGTGTATTAAAAGGAGTTTTGGATAATAGAGCCAAGGAAGAGATTTTTGAGGTATTATTTATAGAGACAAGGTAATGAACAAAACAACTACTAGACTCTACCGCTCTGGTCCGAGAGGATACCTCTATCTACGAAGAGCTTTCATTGAAGACTCTCAATTTCCCTTTGATTATGATGAAGAAGTAGATGTGAAGATCGAAGGCAAAAAACTGATAGTTACCAAATCAAAGAAGAAATAACTCATAGTTATTCTATGAAAATTGATATGGAAACCAGAGACATGCAAGATATAAAAAAACTGTGTTTAAAATTAAATTTTGAAGAAGATCCCTAATAATTATTAAAAAAGAAAAACAGTTAGAAAATGAACTCTAAACCACTTCTTTTTTTAATTGGATACGAACTGTAATTGTCAAATATCACATACAAGGATTATTGTATGATTTTCATCTTACTTTATTATGGTAAAATTCATTTGCCAAGATTATGGTTTTGAATGTGATTTTAAAGCAGAGGAAAAAAACAACATTGAAGCCGTTGAGAAGTTTGGAAAACACACTCTTGATGAACATGGAATAGAATATTCCAAAGAGGCTTTGATGCAGTTCATCATGAGAAAGCAAGGATAGCATCTGGCAATTATTGAAAAAAGATCATCATTAATCTTTTTTATTTACATTTGATACTGACTGTTAATGATCACTGAAGGCAAATCGTGCCGTGATAGTTATACTTCCATAGTAGTAAGTTAAATTAGTTGACCAATAATTATGACTATGAATAATAGCAATCAGGTCTTTAAAGCGGTTTTAACCACTGAGGGAAGAAAAACTGGAAAAGAACATTCGGTGTGGTTAAGAGCTGTAAGATATAATGATCGAATATATTTTTCAAGACACAAACCTGATGGTGATTGGTTTCAGAATGCAATTTTTAATCCTGATGTGAAAGTTAAATTTTCTAATACAAATTATATTGGAAAGGCAATTTATGTAATTGATGAAGCCTTGTCAGAAAAGATATCAGAACTCAAATATCCTGGTGAGCAAAGAGCAAATGAAAAAAGAGTTGTTTTAGAAGTTACACTATGTGAACAATTGTAGAAACCCCGCGTTTATCTACTTCTACTCCATTTTCAATTTCAGCGATTATTATTGTAAATGATATGACATCACGTTGTTTACAATCTTCTACATGTAGCTTTAGATGAATATCCATAAGATCAAATTCCTCCATTGGAAGGTTAGTTTCATCCAGATATGCTTTTGCTGTTGATTCTATTCTGAATCTATCATCTTTGAAATGAAATCCAAGTTTTGTTTTCCTTGCCCCTCTTCCGGCTGCCTTGAGATTGACATCTATTATTCCCGGTTTTGCCATGGTATAACTTGATTTTTGATTGACGAATACTCCAATTTGAAATGGTTTTCCAGCTGTTGCTTCTGCCATCTTTTGAACTCCATCATTCATAACTACATCAATTCCTTTGATTGATTGTGCAACTTTGGCGATCCAATCATTTGTTCTTTCTATGGTTGCTGCAATTTCAGCTCGTCTTTTTTTGTCTTCCTCAGGAGGGAGTTTATGGTAATCAACCCATTCAAGATAATCTTTTGAAATGTCTTTAATGAACTCGATACATGTAACTTTATAATCTTCCAAACTGCTTGCTCTTTCTGAACTTTCATCAGTACGAAAGCTGTCATAATCCATTGGAAGGGCCATGAAATACTATGCTTTTAACATGTAAAAAAATCAATCTCAACATTATGAACGGGTAAAACAGAAATCAATGAATATAATGGTAAATTGATTTACTTCATTTGATGAGTTTCAGCACAATAACACAGGAACTTCAAGATCATCTTAAATCAAATTTACCTCAAATCAGGTTGATTCTGAAAAGAAATCCAGCGATGGCCTATACAAAAATTACCGAATTAGGTACTGCAATAGGAGAAAAATATAACATTAAACTTTTAGTAAATTTTCCTGAACGCGGAAAAATAAACGATTTTGATTCATATGGAAAACAGGATCTCAGTATCATTATTGATCAAAAGAAGAAAAATTTTCCAATAGAACGCAGTGTCATTAAATCAAAAGCAAAAGAGATTTTTGGAGATATTGAGGTTCAAGATGCTTATATGTATGAAGGAAAAGAGGGGGTCAAAGTTTTTTTTGATAATGGGAGAATTGACATTTTGCCTCACTCTTTACATGTTTGGTGCAAGTTTTCTGAAAAGGTTACAGACTTTTGTGACTGGTTATTTGTTAACGTTTACCAATTAAAGTCCTAGTACTCAGGCCATACCAGTTACTAATCTGCTTTTAAACTGTCTAGGATTTCTTCAGCTCTCCTATTTTTTGGATCAATTTCAAGAACTTTTTCACAACAATCAATGACTGAGTTTAGCTCTTTTAGATAAAGATGAACATTTGCCTTTAGAAGAAGAGTCTCTATATCATTCGCGTTGATTTCTAAAGACCTATCAAAATAGTATAATGTGTTTTGTGCATCATCTAAGATATAGTAAATACCTCCCATAATGAATAAAAAGTCAGGATCGTTAGAATATTTGTCTTCTAAGCTTTTTCCAAATTCTAATGCTTCCTTATACTCTCCTTGTTGTATGAGCTTTTTGATACGTCGTTTAGGGTATCTGAATAAACCAGCCAAGTCTAATCATTCAATTTTGAAATTGATTTATTGTTCAAGAAACTTTCATTATGCCGTTTTCAATAAGCCATTGAATTCCTGACACAAAATCCTTGTCGGAAATCAGACCTTCAGCCCACCAACCAGCGTTGTTTTTAATCCAATCTGGAATCTCTTGAGTTCCTCCATTTCCTGATTGAATTCCAGGTATAGTCATAATTCCTTCTTTAATCAAGAATTGAATTCCTTGAACGAATGAATCGTCATCAATTTGTCCAGATGACCACCATCCAGCGTTGTTTTTAATCCATTCTGGAATTTTAAGGGTAATTGTAGGAGGTGAAGGAGTTGTTGAGGGTTCCCCAGAAATTTGGATGTCAATTTGTAAGTAATCAATCTCGTCAGGAGAAGGAACAACTTGTTGTGGGTTTGTGCCGTAAATGTATATTACATAGTGAGCTGTTCCAGGATTCTCTTTTACAATTGTAGTGGTATGGACAAATCCAGATGGAGCAAAGAGAAATTTTTTTCCTTCCTCTTCAGCAATTGACCTAATTGGAGGTATGCTAAAGTCATCATCAACTACAAAAATATCATATTGAACTTGATCTTCAAATTTTACATCAGAAAATCTGTTTTTGAAGCCAATAAACCACTCAATTTCACATCCTATTTCTGGGTTTGCTGGGCCATATTTTACATTCAAAATGTAACGAGAGTCTTTTGTATGCTTTTTTATATCTACCAATTCATAAAACTGAATACAGTCTTCCAAACCTACTCGTGGTAAAATTGGCTTCACATTAGCAAAGGGATTAACTAATACATTTTCTTTGTAATCCAGTAATTCAAAGTGATATTCTGTTGGAGCAAATCCTGTAGGAACATGAACTAATGTGTGGGCCTTTATTGGAAAAGGAAAGTCATCTAAAACCCAAACTTTACTATCTTGTCCACCGGTTCTCCAAACAATAAGAGCTGTATCAAATGTTCCTGCAGGGACAGTAACAGGTTCCATCATAGTAGGTATAATCTGTTGACCACCAATGTTTGCTATTTTACCCCATGAGGGTTTACTGAATTCTTTTGGTTTATCAGCATTAGCAAAGGCAGACAGCCAAATTATTGAAGATTTGTATGCGCTTCTATATGGACCCAAAACTTCACTTCCACCAGTTGGTTCTGGAGCAATTTTACCCAATTCCATATTTCCAGTTATGATGTAGGGTCCATCATAGACTACAACTTGAACAAGCCATTTTGTTTCAGTTTGAACGATAATTTCATCTTCAAACCAAAAATCCATTTGAAATTCAGTGCAATCTTTGTAATAAACAAAGCAAAGATCATATGAAAAAAAATCTCCTATCCTTAATCCTTCACCAACCCACCAAATTCCGGGATTACCCTTTATGCCAGCAGTTATGGTATCAATTGGAGAATCAGCAAATGAATTTTGCAATGGGATAGATCCTAAAATTAAAATTGTAATAAGAATCGAAACTACAAATAAAGTTTTCAAGTAATATTAATTTCTCAATTTCCTTCTTTAAAGGTTATTCAAATAAGCAAATATAAGGCAATATTCATGAATTTTCATCGAAATGTGTGATTGTCCCAAGGTTCACTTGTATGAAATTGAGTTCAAAATGGATGGGATGATTGTGGTTCCAATTCACAAAAATTGTGGAGTTAAGTTAAATGAGAAACAGGCAGACACTTTTCAAAAAGACCTCATTAAAAATTGGGGGTTTGAAGAGGATTAAGTTTAACAGATATTTTTCAAAATAAAAGAATGAGAAAATAGATCTAACTTAATTGTGATACGGCTTCTTTACAAATAGTAGTATTGCATTTGCAATCTGCACTACAGATACATGCACTTTGCATGGCACAGTCACATTCGTAAGCGGGATCGCCTGAGTCAGCTTCACATCCACATGCTTGATCTACCATGTCAAGGAGATTATCTGCCTAGTTTTAAAAGTTTGGTGTGTTATTAGATGCCAGGCAGTCATAAAGGATTTTGTAAAGCAAGTAATTCATTCGCTGTTTTTTGAAGCAAAACTGCTTGCTGCTCGATTTTGGGAGGATTATTTTCCAAATCAAAAGCAACCTTTAAGACATGAATGAATTCGGGTTTTTGATTAAGAATATTCTTCACCTTAATGAGATTATTTCTATTGATATAAGCCAGGTAGAAATAGCAATCAGCTAAAAGCGAATTCTTTACTAGATAATCATGTTTTATCTGAATTATTTTAGAGTGGCCATTTGCTTCCACCATATCAGAAAAACCAATTGAGGATTTACACATTCGTAATAGCAAGACTGGGGTTGCTCTTTCAATGCCCATGCAGTCATTAATAATTGAAAATGTTTCGTTGATTCGATTTTTTTCATATGCTCTAATATTGTTTAACATGTGAGCTGGACTTGGACGTTTTAAATTAAATCCCGAGATTGCGTCTGCCAAGTAATACGCACCACACTTTAACCATGAAGATGTAAAAGGATCTGAATTTTTTAATCCATCTTTCGTTTTTGATACACAAAAAAGTGCATCAATCAAACAGCTTTTAACGTAGTCCCTGAATATTTCTTCTTTTTTTTCATTAATTTTGGATAAAAACATACGAAGTTCCCATTGTTCATCCAGGGTGATTTGCATGTTATGGTATTGAATAAGGATGTCAGGATTAGTTTCAGTTAGTGAACCATGATGTACCTTTACCATTTCTCCTTCAAATTCAATTATCGAATTATCATTTGTCTTATTATCAAAAATTGTTATGTCATATTCGCAACTCTCATAACTTTGTCCATTGTTTTTACAACCTCCTAAGCCAGCTGGAAAGTCAGTAAAAGAATATTTTTCCAAAAATTTTTTTGTATCCATAAAAAAAATAAATTTTTATTTTGTATAAAGTATTCAACTTACAAATCTTTACAAATAGATTCAATGTCAAAACGTTTTTTACTTTGTCAGAAATACTGGAAATTATACCCATGCTTCATCCTTTTCCTAGTAATTTTATCATCCCAAAAAGAATTCCGCTCAGTAATAAGAAGATGAAACGCGTATTCCTGGAAAGACCAGATCAATAATGTATGGGTTTTGGGAATTGTTTTTCAGAAAACCTTTTCATGCTAGTAGTTTTAATACATAATAGTTTTGTCAGATAAAATATATGATTATAGCAAAATCTGTGATTCGATAAAAAAATTAGATTCAAAAATTCGATTTGCAGGAGTCATCAACGAACGTGGGAAATTAGTAGCGGGGGGAATGAAAGAAGGAATAGAACCACTAGAATCAGAAAAAGATGATGAAATGTTATTCATGGAGCTGGCATTGAGAGTCCGAATGAGAAAAGAGTTCGATAAACAATTAGGAAAGGTAAAATTCGCTATGGCTTTGCGTGAAAAAGCGCTAGCTATGAGCTTTCCAATAAACGGTGATGTTTTGTATGTATACTCTGATCCAGATGTTGATTTTAAGGAACTGTTGACCAAGATCCGTGCGCTAGTAAAGTAGAATTTTTCAAAATTAGTTTATCCTAAAGCAGAGTTCCTATTCATTTTGTTGTTGAAACATAATCAAGAACGAAAGTATAAGGATCAAGTTTTTGAATGATAATGGTATACAATATAAAATGTTCATTGATTCTGCCACTAAGGAAGAGTTGATTTTTGTCATCGAAAATGAGGCAAAAATGAAGGTTGATAGTTTTATTGAGAGTGCGATTAGCATGGCAGAAGAGGTACATGTGGCAGTAAAAAGAGAGGACAGCGTATCCTCATTTCTAGAAACACATATTTGGCCAGTTACAATCAACGTTATAAGACACTATCTATCTGCAAACAAACTCCTAACTACTCTTCAGATAGTATCTACAATTTTACATGATGTAATGGAGGATGATGAAAAGATTTTGGATGTGTATGCATCAAAGTCTTATGGTTTTGACGCATATTTTCTTCACAGATTCGGAGATTATGTTTACAAAGTAACAACTACTTTGAAGGTAAAGCCTTTAAGCAATTTTGAAGGTACAACCGAAGAAGACCGTCAATCTGAAAGATTTCGGAATTATTGTAACACCTTATCACAATCTGACTATGATGTAAAGGTCATCAAACTAGCAGACCGATTAAACAACATGAGATTTATCAGCAAAGTGCCTCATCATGATAAAGTAAAGCGGTACATGAAAGAAGCAGAAGACTTTTTCCTTGCATACTGTTTACTTTCACCTAGAATGGATGAATTTTACGCACAAATTAGAAAAGCCTATCAAGAACTAAAAGAGCTAAGCGAAAACAAAGACGAAGTGTTTGTTAAGCATCACTAAATATACCCAATTTCTTATCAACTTCAACCATACTCATAAACGATGCCTTTCTCCCCTCTTGGATGTTTCCAATCAGTTTCATGGGAACATGTACCGCACTCTATGCACCCTTCATGTTGTAACACTACTTGCTCGTTTTCCAAACTGTAACATTTGGTAGGACATAGGGTAACCATTTTTTTCATGAATTCACTTTGAGGTTTTAGAACCTTTATGTGAGATGTGTTATCATCATCAAACTTTAGTTTCGCAACTCTATCATCTATAGAAGGAATGCTGGGAACATATGTCGCTGTTACTTTTTCGCCCAGTCTTTTGGCTACCTCAATTGGTACTTTAACGAAGGTGTCCTCGGATTCTACTATAGGTAAGAGTCTTTCATAGCCAAGAATGTTGGCCAACTTTACTGCTACACTTCTAAAGGTATCACTTGACATTAGTTTGATTATTGTTCCATATTTGGCACTTATAATGTCCTTTGGGATATCTTTTGCAGCGTCAAGGAAAATTTTCAAATAATCTTTATCTATTCGTTTCATATCTCTGGTATAGGGACTGTTCGCAACTGACTGAGAATAATATTCCCCAAAATAGTTTGAAGTGAAATTGTTCCGATCTAAAGCTCTTGTTACAGCATCAGCTGCTCTAACAGCATCATCTATTCCAACGTTTAGTCCCTCGATTCTAGGTCCAATGAAAATACCTCTTCCTGCAGCATCTCCTACAAACAAGATGTTTTTATGATAAGGCTTTACCATTCTACATCTCTTGCCATCAGGTATCAATTTGGCTCCATATTCAACTTCAACATAATCTGTGACAAAACCAACGCCATACTTTTCAGTTAATTGTTCTTGAATTGAAGATAATCTTTCATTGATTGCTTTCTCAGAATTATATTTTCCTGATTTGAGAAGTTCTTCTCTCCCACCTTTAGATAAAGAAGCGTCTCTTAACTCATTCCAAGTTTTGAGCAGTTTTGTTATTGCAAAACGTATTCTAAGTTGTTCTTCCTGAGGAAGACTTTTGTCTATTTTTCTTCGAGAAGGTACTTGGTCCTTGATGAATTCACTAATCATAGGATTTCTTAGCATACTATCCACCAATGTGTAAGGTTCTGTGGGATTTTCTAAGAGGGAATCAAAATGATATACTGCACCAACCGAAAGGGTGCTACTATTGGTGTATAGAAATCCTCCACCAATGTGGTTAATTGTTACATCTCCTGCAAATAGATGAGCCGCGCCCTCATTGGATTCAACCTCAAATCTTTCATTGATAATATCTTCGGGAAGTTTTACTACGACTTTTACTCCTTGGTATAATTGTTGAGGTGTGAACTTGGGTATTGAACTAATTTGAGCTATCTCTGAGTTTACACCATCAGCCGCAATTATTGCTCTAACCTCAAATTCTTCAAGCTCATCAGTAGTTACTATGGTGGTGTTAGTTTTTTTATTCCATTCAAGAGAGCTAACATGTACTCCCGGAATAATCCCTCCTCCAAATTTTTGGGCACTTTCAGCTGCCTGTTCAGCAAACCAGGAATTCAGTTTGGTCATAAGAACAGAATAACCAAAATTTGATTCATACTCGTGAGCGGCGGTTAGATCCATTGAGTATATTTTGTCTTTAGATGTCGCATGCAGAATGTATTTTTTTATTTTTCTTTCAACAGGGGCTTCTCTAAGAAAAATATCTCCATAAACATCTTCTACATTGTGAACATGACCATTTTTTAGTTTTTTTGAATAAAGAATTCCTCCAGAAATATTTTTTGAGCCAATCTTGTTGCCAGCTTCGAGCAATACTGCTTGTTTTTTATGATTTGAAAGCTGTTTAAGAGCAGCTAAACCAGCCGAGCCCCCGCCAATAATTGCAACATCATATTTTTCCAAAAAGTATTCCTTCCCTATGCTTAAACAACAAGAGATTGTTTTTTCATCTCCTCAATCAATTTAGGAATCACATCTTCCATTCTACCCTTTATGAAAATATCACATTCATCCTTGATTGGAGAATTTTCATCTGGATTAATTGCCACCACAAACTCTGAATCTTTCATTCCTTCCACATGTTGCATGGCACCACTTATTCCAGTAGCAACATAAAGCATAGGACTGATCTTTTTTCCACTAGTACCGATGACTCTGTCTGGGATCATGTATTTTGAGGAAATGCTTTCACTTACAGCAAAAGGTTTTTTTGAAATCGGTAAGGAAACTCCAATCTCTGCATCCAATTGTTTTGCCAAGTCCTCAATCAGTTTGATATTCTTTTCCGGAAAGTCCTTTATTCCTCTCCCAAAACTAATGATTGCCTTGCATCTATCAAAATCAACCTCACTTTTGATGATTTTTCTACTTAGAATCTTGATTTTGAGGTCTTGCTCATCAATCGTTGGGGAAAATTGGATGACCTCGCCTTTTCGTTTTGAGTCTGGTTTTATCGGTTCAAATACGCCTGGAATTATGCTGCAGGATTGAGGATGGTATTCCCTTTCAATTGATGGGTTTTTGTTATCAAGACAAAGGATTGTAGTCCACAAAAAGCCAGAAAAATCGGGTCTGTACATTTCAAGAGTTTTTTCATAAATTACAGGTTTTCCATCAGTTTTGTATTGATGTGTTAACTTGATGTCACTTATTTCTAATTTATTGATGTCAGATGCAAGACCTGATTCCAATTCAACTAAAACTGTTGATGATAGATGTCTACCAATACTATCTGCACCAAAGAACATGTATCTTGGTTTTTTGAAATTTTTTGCATTTTCTGGAGAAATTTTTGTTGCTATTTCTTTATCTTTGGCTATTTGAGCTATTACTTTGGTGTAAATTGTATTTATGACATCTTTTAGTTTTGGATGATCAGCATAAATTACAAAATCGGCACCATGTTCAATTAAAGTTTTAGAGATTTGTTTAACATTATATCCTAAAAGAATTGCTACAACCTTTTCATCTGACTTATATTTTTTATTAAAATTATCCAGTAATCGTCTTGCTTTGCCAAGCATTTCTAAATTTACTGGTGCCAGTTTTCCTTCTTCTAATTCTATTACAACGTAAATGTGTTGGTAGTTTTCTTCTGTCATTTTATCACCATTGCAGATAATGCTTCATTTATTTTTGCAATCGCTTTTCTAATGTGTTCAGGATTTGAGCTATCAAGCACTTCAGCTTGTCTATTTGCTTTTCCTTTTGGAATACGTTCTACTCTGAAAACTATTGTTGGAGAGCCTGGCAATCCAACAAGGGTTGGATCTACACCAAGTTGTTGCAAATTGAATACCATAAGATATTGTTTGTAATTCTCTGAACGAATTTTTGCCTGTTTTTGATACTTTTCGTATGATATTCTTTGAGAAACAGTATTGAATAATGATTTGTAAGAGGGATCTACTGAAAGAAAGACAGGTAAGGGAGCCTCAACTTCCTCTATCACATCATTAAATCCTTGCAGACTCACTAATCGTTTAATCCGAATTGTTTTATTTTGCACATTAACTTCATAGTTTAATACATTTCCAAAAAATGGATATCCAAGCTTCCATGCAGTCTGTGGCCCTGTTTGACCTGTTTCGCCATCTGAAGCCCTATGTCCAGAAAAAACAATGTCCATTTTTCCTTGCATTTTTTGAATTCCAGTTTTTAGGGTTTCAGCTGTAGCAAGAGTATCTGCCCCTGCAAATATTCTATCACTATAAAGATGAAGTTCCTCCGCATCAGATAATTTTTGAGCCATTTGTAGGGCAGTTTCTGCTATTGGAGGGCCCATCGTTGCAACAGAAACCTTTGCATCATACTTTACTTTTGCATAAAAGGCAGCGTTTGCTGCAATGGCACTGTGAGGACCCAATGTGTTTTTTGTGTCTGCCCTGTTTAAAGTACCATCAGGGTTGTAACTTACATTTCCCTCAGAAAAATCCGGTTCTAGCTTTATGATTACTGCCACATTAAGTTGATTCATTTTCAATCAATCCATTTCTGCTTATGTTTATGTTACATTAATTTTAGTCATATGAAACCGTGTTTGCAAATTATTCGTAGATTCTCTAATCAATCATGACATAAAACAGCATTGCCATGCAATGATCTTCTATGAAGGGTTCAAGGTCATTTATCTTTCCTTGCCATTGCTCAATTGTTAACTCAGAACAGACTTGCGCTAATTCATCAAAGTATCTATCAAATACAGCTGCTCGGCCTTCAAAGCCATACACTTGCACAATCTGCGCAAAGTCAACTTGCTGTGTTGCTTTGATTGCATTTGTCATCACATTCATTGTAAACTGCTTGTTTGTTTGGATATGATCTTTTGTTGCCAAGATCTGTTCATGGCCCGAAATTAAAACATCAAAATCAAAGGATTCTACTAGTTTGTCGTGTACTGCAATGTACTGATTCATGTTTTTTGTTATCCCAAAGGCCTTAAATGGAGCAGCTCATGGATGGAATAGATCAACTACCATTGCTACTTTTTGTTTTGGAGCGTAAATTACGATATCACCTTTTGAGGGAAATGCACCAACATATGATAGCTCCAAGAGTTGGTTTCCAACAGATAATGTGTAGGTATCATCAAATGAATACAATTGAATTATGGGCCATACATTTTGGTTAATTCCAATTTGGCCTACAGACACTTGGGGGTTTGTGTTTGGGGAGGTAGCTCTTTTTAGCACATTATTCAAAGTACCAGAAAAAGTGGGAGTTCCTGTGCATTTGGTAAATTGTGATATACCGTTTGTTGCACCAGAAATTCCACCTGACCGTGGGATTGCAACTCCATCGGTGTCAGAAAAACTAACGCCCAATACAGAGGAGTCTGTATCACTGCTGCAAAAGACTCCAAAATCAAGACTTGCTCCTTCCACACCTACATCAAAAACAATTTGATCAGCAATCTTTGCTTTCTTTACATTAGCAAAATAGGCATGCCATTGTCCATCAACTCCTTGAACCATTCGTAATTGTTTTCCATTAATGGTAACATCTGGTTCACCCTTGCCTTCATCAGTATCAATTAGATTTGGATCATAAACAACAACTTCAACCACCATAGAACCTGAAAAGTGATTATCAAAAAATGAATTCTCAGCAGATGTGAAAAGATTTGGATTATGTGATGCATATGCTTGATAACTTGATTCTGATGCTACCATAATTAATGAAAAAACCAATAGCGTCATTGTTAATGGTAGATACGTCATACATGATCTCTTTCAAAGAAACATTTTAGGATTGTTCCTATTCTAGTTAGTGTTACCAATTTTCATTTCATAACGTCTGTTAATTCTATATTCAAGATATAATTCTGTCAATTAATTCTAGTAAATTACTAGAAAAATTATAATTAAAAAAATTCTTAATGCTTTGCTTTAAATTGCGATTAACTATGGTTTTTACCGAGCTCCTGTGGTGTAGTCCGGCTAAGCATACTGCCCTCTCAAGGCAGTGATCCCGGGTTCAAATCCCGGCGGGAGCACCTTTGAATTTATAAAATAAAAAAACAAAGAATAGGAAGCTAGTTACTTCCAATTAGAAATATTACACTTGCAGTTGTTCTAACATCCTGTTCAGATGAAAATATAGGTGTTGGTGCTCTGACAGCAGCTTCTTGAGCCATGGCAAAATCTCCTGCGAACAGTGGAATTGGAGGTGGCATTCCAAATTCAGACAATGTTACTGCCTTTACTCCAATTATCTGATGATTTAGTGGAGACAATGCCTTTTCTGCTTTTGATTTTGCGTTTAATACCGCTTTGCCAATCAAGTCATCCTTTATCTGAAGTTGTTTTTCTGGAGATAAAGTAAAGTATACAGAATCTACTCTGTTTGCTCCAACTCCAACAGCTGAATCAATAATGTCAGCAGCTAAATCTAAGTTTGTGGTTTCAACAGAAATTGAATTTGTAACTCTGTATCCAATTAACTCCTGAGTATACCTTCCTGATTCATCACGATAACTGTCGTAAACCGGATGTATATTGAATCTAGATGTGCTTAATTCATCTTCAGAAATTCCAACATCTTGAATGGCTGTTACAACAGAGTTCATTAGTTGTGAATTTTTTTCTAAAGCTTGTTTAGCTGTTTTTTCTTGTGTTTCAACACCAAACGTGATGATAAGCAAGTCAGGTTCAACAGAAGTAGTTGCCGTTCCAGTTACTGAGATAACTTTCTCCCTTGATGGAAAAGGTGTTGTTTGAGCAGTTACTTGATTATCTGCAGGTGTAAAATTTACAGCAAATGCAAGAACTAGAATAATTCCCGTAATTGCTGTCAAGCCCACAATTTTCTTCATGAGATTCAAGTTTTTTCTGGCTATATATGAAATTCGAATGATTGGTACCAAACAAAATTAGAGTTTATGGTATGTTTTCCGTTACTAAAATTTTTCAAAACTGGCATGATCCTAAGTAAACGAGAATTAAGAATTTTCGTGGTTACCTTAATTCACTTTTTTTCTTATCTCATCCTTCAATAAGATTATGATGGTTATCACAATAGATTGCAATGTTTTTGTAACTATTATTTTAGAATTTACCAATCCAGCGTTTGAATTTGGCTGTACATGACTCACCTATAATTTTGACAATTTTGTCATTTATCTTAAAAATGTAAACTTCGTTTTTCCCAACAGAAAAGTTCAGGGGATTGACACCAACAATACCATGGGTCATGATTATAGGTTATTTTGGGTTTTATAAAAAAATTTAGGTTTCTTCGTGGTCTACTTGGATTTTCTTGATCCAATATCTTTGTTTTTCCCAGTCTATTTTGTGACTTGCTTATCCCATACAACCCTTAAGCCTGTATGACCATACACTCTTTCTAAATGGTCTATGCTATTGCATGCCCTACAGAGTAGATTCAAGTCTTCTAAACCTCTTTTACCACTATACTTTCTAGCTCATACTAAGAATTAAGAATTTTCAGGATTAACAGTTCGTATCAAATGTAATAGTCTACTTTTCATTTTCTAAACACTCATGCAGTTGGATCTACAATTTTACCAATAAACAAAATGTTACCAGTTTCTTTGTCTTGTATTATGAAAATAAAGGGATGGTCTGCCCTAAATGGTACTGGGGCTGATTCAGCCATAATTATTCCGGTTGCAGCTGCTGCTTCTGTTCCTTCTTCATTTACATCAACAAAGGCTTTGTGAATAGCTTTTTCAATGAATAGGTGTGACTCGGAAATTCCAGAGAAATCTGCATTGCCAAACGCATCATGAATTCCTAGCTCTTTTAGTACAGGAATTAGTCCATATTCTGTTTCAAGCGTAAATTTTGGCATGAAAACTTTGGTTTTAGCCTTTCTAAGTTTGCCTGCCCATTGATTCAAGTTGTCTGTTGTAAGAGATTCTTCTAGAGATTTTATTCCATCAACACTAGTCGGAAGTAAAATCAGCATTGAGAGTTTATCTCCTTCATAAGGCAGCTCTAGAATCTCTAGTTGATCATTTCTAGTATAATTGAGAAAAGTTGTTTTAAGTTCCATCATTGGAACCTTAACTACGGTTTGTTGGTTTACCCTAAAGTCATCCATTTTGGTTTGTTCTTCATCAAATTGTTCTACCCATGTACCTTTGAAGTAAATTGCATTGGTTATGGCCATTCTTGTAGATGAATCTCCCGAACCAGGTGGAAATAGCTGTTTTATTTTCTCTTCTGTTTTGGTTTTTACCCAGTCATTGATTATATCGATTCCATCAGTTAGAAAATTTACTGTACTAACTTCACTATCATAGTATGTTTTTGCAGTATTCACATATTCTTGAAATGGTTCAAAACCTTCTGCAAGCCACAATGCATTTGCAATTCGAAGCTTGTATTTGGCATCTTTTTCATTTAATTGCTCAATCATAGCAAAGTAAGCGTTTCTACGCTCTTCATCGTTTTTTGGAAATCCAAACGCTTGATTTATTTCATCAGCAGTATTTCCTCTTGCACCTTCATAAGCGATAGCAAAAGCAATGGAAATACTAGTAGGAGAAAAAAAGATATTTTTCTCATCATCAGATGACACTTTAGAATAAAAATCCAAAGCAAACTGATTATTTGCTTCTATGATATTTTTAGAATTTACTTCTATGGGAGTAATTGTTGCTGGCATGATTCCCCAACCTCGATCAACAAGCTTTACTGCGGTTTCAGGATTAACGCATGCTGGAGATTCGTCAGTGATTTTGAGTATCAAAACTTGATCATTGTGACAGAACAAACTCTCAATATCCCAACCTTCTTTGATTTGCTGTTTTAGAGAATACGAAGATGTATCAAGTTCAAGAGAATGCACAGATTGAACTAATAGTGGTAATATTGCAATTCCAATCAAAAAGATTACAAAATATTTCATGAGATAATGAGGCACAAACAGGCCTATCTCATAAACCATTCTATGTTTTTATCTACATAATTACCGAACTGTCGATTAACAGTTCGTATCAAATGTTAATCAGACTTTGATAATTCCTTGTTCTACAAGATACTTGATTCCATTTACAAAGTCATCCTCTGAAATGAGTCCGTCTGCCCACCATCCAGCATTGTTTCTAATCCAATCAGGAACATGTTCCTCAGCTGTTGCAGAAGCTTGTTCAGGAAGGTCAGGAATGTTTATGATCTTTTCTTTTATCATGTATTGTATTCCTCCAACAAAATCAGAATCCCCAATTTGTCCCTCTGACCACCATTTAGCATTGTTCTTTATCCATCCAGGAATCTTTTCTTTTGTGATTTCAGGTACAATCTGTGGAGTACTGGTACCTGGTCTTACAACTTCAACAGAAGTTCGACCAATGTCATATCCCATATACTCACCCTGTATTGCATACTTACCAAGTTGAAATTCGTAATCCAGCTTTATTAGAAGTTGAAATCTTTTGTCACTACTAACAACTCCCTTCAGCTCCACAGTAGTTTCATCAGGCTTTGTAATAGTAAAAATAACTGGTTGTCCCCTACTGTAGATTCCATCAGAAACTTTTCCTAAAATTTTTACCATTGCATCACTATATCTTGATATTTCTACAATTTTTTTATCTACACGTATCTCTCCATAAGCTGTAGACGATAACTCATCTTCTGTTGGAGTGGTAGGTATTGTTGGAGTGGTAGGTATTGTTGGAGTGGTAGGTATTGTTGGAGTGGTAGATATTGTTGGATGGTAGGGTATTCTGTTGCTATTTTAGGTGAT
>JADFLH010000065.1 GCA_022564515.1 Nitrososphaerota archaeon | reverse complement strand
TTCTTGCAATCTTTGCATTTATTTGATTCTCCAAAGCAGCTGGAACGAGAACATCACATTTAGCTGTAAGTAGTTGTTCGGTAGAAACTTTTTTGCTTCCTGGGAATCCCACAACAGAGCCTTTCTTTTCTTTGTGTGCAATTAAGTTCTGAGTTTTCATTCCTTTTGGATTAAGTATAGAACCCTTAGAGTCACTGGCTCCGATGACCTTGACACCCATTTTTTCCAAATATACTCCTGCAAAGGTAGCAGCGTTTCCAAATCCTTGAAGAACTACTTGGGCGCCTTTCAGTTTAAGTTTTAAAACTTTTGAGGCTTCTCTTACACAATAAGCAACTCCCAATCCTGTTGCAACATTTCTTGCAAGTGAGCCACCCATCGAAATCGGTTTTCCTGTAATAACTCCCGGTTGACTGCGATTTCCATTTAGTTTGTTAAATGTATCCATGATTTGCGTCATCTCTCTGCCTGTTGTATATACATCAGGAGCTGGAATGTCCTTTTCTGGACCAATTACTTCGGAAATCATAAAAGCATATCTTCTTGTGATTCTTTCTAATTCACCATCACTAAGTTTTTCTTTTTTAGGATTAAGAAAAATGCCGCCCTTTCCACCACCAAATGGTACATCAACAATAGCACATTTCCATGTCATCCATGATGAAAGTGCCATAACTTCACGTTCCATATACTTTACCCCCCCTTCAGGATCAAAGTATCTAATTCCACCTTTGTATGGACCTCGGTCGTTGTTGTGCTGACTTCTAAATCCTGTGAAAATTCTAATGTTTCCGTTATCTAATTTAACTGGAATTTTTACACGCAAAAGTCTGTTTGGCATAGCCAAGTATTCACGCATTCCTTTGTCCTTGATTCCTAAAACATCGCAAGCATCATTGACTTGTTTCGTTGAACTTTCAAAAGGATCTGCTGTAACCAAGGTACCGTAAACATTAGACAAGATTATATTTAAGTTTGGTCCGATTTATGGAAATTTTTTTCAAAATTTTCAAATTCAAATTAAGAGTTTTAAATGTTAAATCCTATGAAATGTTTAGGGTAAACAGAATTGAAGATTCTTGTTACTGGTGCTGCAGGCTTTATCGGCTCAAAACTCGTAGTTGCACTTTCTGAGAAAGGGCATGAAGTTACTGCTTTGATTCATGAGAAGAATCTTGAGTACAATTTGATACAAAAGATTCGTTGTGACATTACAGATCCAAATCTTGCACTTTCCGATGATCAGTATGATATTGTTTATCATCTTGCTGCAGTAACTCCCTTAGAAAAAGACAAGAAGGTTTTGAAAAAAGTCAACTACGATGGAACTGTCAATTTATTCAACATAATAAAAAACCAAACAAAATTTTTTGTTTACATCAATGGTTTAGGAGTTTTTGGAGGCGCGGAGGGCATAGTTAACGAAATGACTCCCCTAAAACCACATACAGATTATGCAAAAATTCGCCTTGATGCTCAAAAATATCTAGAGTTACAATGTAAAGAAAATTCCATTCCGTTCACTGTTGTATACTTGGGCGAAGTGTACGGAAATGGAGGTTGGTTTACATCCGAATTTCTTGAGAGACTAAAAAAGAATAAATTCAAAATTCCCAAATCTGGAGAATACTATCGCAATTTTGTTCATGTTGATGATGTTGTTAATGCGTTGATTACAATAGGTGAAAAGAATGCGGTTAACGATTCTTTCATTGTGACAGATGGTCAACCTGCACAGTTCAAAGAATTCATTAACTTTGCCTGTGATTTACTTGGACTAAAACACCCTGGTGGCGTTCCAACATTTTTAGCAAAGGTTGTTCTTGGCGGTGATTTTGTAAAGTTATTAACTACCTCGATACGAACATCAAATGAAAAAATTTCAAGGCTTTATGAATTTAAATTTCCGTCATACCAACATGGAATTCAGAAAGTGATTTCAGAAATTAATTAAAAACTGTTTCACAGGTATACTTTCTTTGTATTCATTTTTTTTTCTAATTTGTCAATCGCTTCATTCAATGCTCTTATGTTGTATTCAAGAAAGCTTGAAATGTAAAATAGAGCTCCATATTTTTCTCCGATTTTAGAAACTAAGTTATTTTTCACCAAAACTTTCATGTGGTGTTGAACTGCTTTGTAATCCATTTCTAATTTTTGAGAAAGCTGATAAGTGTTGTATGGTTTTTGCAAAAGTAACATTACTATTCGAAGTCTGGTATATCCTCCTCTAGTACCTGTGAACAAATATAGCAAAAGTCTTCTTGTCTGCCGATCTGGTGCATGATTTGCAGATTCAGATTGCGACTTTATCTGTTCTTTGAATTCTAGTAATTGGGGATTGCTCATTTTTTTGATTACCAGCCAATGTAACACTAGATAGCTTAAAACGCTATTTCCAAATCTTGCCCAGATTTGTTACATATTTGAGACTGTGTTTAATAATTACCCTTAAATTGTCTTTAGAGGAAATTGACTTGAAATGATGGCTTCTCGTGGTTACGACATGACTCCCACAATGTATTCCCCAGATGGAAGGATCTATCAGGTAGAATATGCCATCGAAACTGTAAAGCGTGGGACCCTAGCAATAGGCCTAAGAAGCAAAGGTGGGGTGATAATGGCAGTAGAAGAAATTCCACGTACATTACAAACTGCCAGCATTACTCAGAAAATTTTCCAAATTGATAACCATATGGGTGTGGTAGCGGCTGGATATATTCCAGATGCCAGAATTCAGGTAGACAATGCACGATTTTTCTCACAAGGAAACAAACTAACGTATGATGAGCCAGTTGAGGTTGAGACTGTTGCAAAGTATATAGCTGACCAATGTCACCAATTTACTCAATACTCAGGTGTTAGACCTTATGGTGTTTCATTAATCATTGCAGGAGTAGATCAGAAAGGAGAATCTCTTTTCATTACAGATCCCAGTGGAACATATGTTCCATATGCTGCAATAGCTATAGGAGCAGGTTCTGATGAAGTTAACGATTTTTTGGAAAAAAACTACAACGATGATTTGAGTTTGGATGATGCAGCGGTTCTTGCTATTGCTGCAATTAAACTAAAGTCAGAAGAAAAAGATGGTGTGAAAAATATAAAGATGGCAAAAGTAACAAATGAAAAAAAAATTTTAGAAAAAATTTCAGAGAGTGATCTTGAAAAATATTCTCAGATAGCTAGTCAAAAATTCAAACAAGATTAATTCCATCATTCATAGTTTCTAATGTTTGACTAGATACAAATTAAACTCCATTTTAGATATGGTGTCACATGGGATTAGGAAGTTATTGGGGAGAAGTACTTGATGTATTACAGGATATTATTCCGGTTTATGATAAGGTAAATTCTGCCATTTCATTTGGAAAAGATGCAGAGCATAGAAACAAAGGAATTAGTGGAAGGGTTCTACCTGGAGATAAAATCCTTGATGCAGGTTCAGGTTTTGGCAACATGTCAAAAACAGCATCAAAACTTTGCAACGAGAATTTATCAATAACCCTTTATGATCCCCTTGTTCCAATGCTAAAAAACACCAGCAAGTTTTTTCAAAGTAATCTTGATTTGTTCTGTGGTGTTTTTGAACATATTCCATTCAAAGATGAGCAATTTGATGCAGTTTTGTGCGGATATTCTCTTCGTGATGCAATAAATCTTAGAATTGCAATCTCGGAGATTCACAGAGTTTTGAGAAAAGGAGGGAGATTTGTGATAGTTGATCTTGGAAAACCCGATGATGTGATTACCAGATTTGGAGTTTCATTTTATCTTAGACTTGTTCTACCAATTGTGGCATTTGTTGCTGGTGGAAGATTAGGTCTAAAATTTGCTACATTGTATGGAACCTACAAACGATGGCCCCAAAACAAAAAACTAGAATCACTGTTACTTGAAAAATTTTCCAAGGTTGAATTTGAAAGAGTGCTTTTGGGCGGGGCAATAATTGTCTGCGCGTACAAATGAAAAAAGATCTGATTCTTGTTAATCTCATTGGTTTACTCATAGGTATTTCCTATGGAATGCATGGACCCATTCTTCCAGTATTTGCAAAAAACGTAATCGGGGCTTCCTATGCAGATCTGGGACTAATCGGACTAACAAATTTTCTTCCCTACATGTTCATTCCTCTCCTTGTAGGAATTTTACTGTACAGATTCAACAGTGGTTATCTTCTTTCTGTTGGAATCATAATCAACACTGCTTCAATTTTTCTTCTATCTGTAGCTGAATCGGTTCCTGAAATTATGGGATTTAGAATCATGACTGGAATTGCACATGCCTTTTTTTGGCCACCGTGTGAATCTATAATCGCAAGCGCAAGTTCTGGAATCCAAAGAATTAGAAACATCTCGATGTTCACGGGATTTTTTGTTGCTGGATTTATGATTGGACCGCTTCTTGGAGTAATCATACTAGAGGATCTCGAGTCATCATTTAGATTTCTCTTTCAGATAGCTTCATACGTTCTAGGTTCAGCTATTTTGTTTTCGTTGTTAGTTTCAAGGGGCAGGGTTAGAAAGCAAGGTGAAAAATTTTCTTTTTCATCAATTAAACAGATGGCAAGATTTCCTGAAGTAATTGTAATGTTGATTTATTGTACAGCATCATTTGGAATGATTTTGACAATTTTTCCTGCCTTTTTGAATGATCGTTCCATGTCAGTAACCGATATTGAAATTTTATACTTTATTTTTGGAGCTTCAAGAATTGTAACATTAGTTTTTGCAGGTATATTAGCTAGAAAAACTAGTTTGACATTGCTTGGAGCAACCTTGTCAATAGCTTTTGGATTGATGATTGCATTTGTTTCAGATTCGATTATTGAATTTGCATTAGCATTGATGTTGATGGGATTTGGTTTTAGCATATTTTTCCCACTAACTTTAGAGATTATTCTCTCAAAGACAAGAAAAGAGATTTCTCACACAATCATAGGTGCGTATGAAACAACGTTTGGAATTGGATGGGCAGTTGGTCCAATCACTGCGGGCTTAATTTCACAGTTTTCTGGAAACAGTACACCGTATTTGGTATTTTTCATCCTAGGACTTGGAATCGCGGTATTGTCAGTAGCAAAAAGAAAGTCGTTTGAACCAAGAAGAGTCTAATATCCAAATCTTGGAATTTTGTCAATACAAGTAATCCACGTTACTATGATGGCAGTACTGGCACATAGATTTGAGAGCAAGTCTGTTTTTAGTATCAGTTAGTAACAAAGCATTAATACTATTAGCAGATTTTTTTTGTATTGAATAGAAAAATAAAGTATTTGATTCCAGCATTTGCTGCAGTCTTTGCTCTGATCTTTGTCTTTGCTACTCCCTATGTGATGGCTGAAGGCGGAGATTATGCTAAATGGGATGGCACAACTCATTACAAAAAACACATGAAAATTCAGATTGGTGAACTATCTGGTTCAGAAGCAGTAACTAGAGAAACTGCACATGAGAAAATGGATGACATTATAGCTCTATCTGTTGCATCTTACAACTATCCAAATGTAAAGAAAGCTAACATTGGTATTGCAGTTAATGATGCAGGTGAAAAATTCCTGGTGTGGAAACTTGTTAGCATGAACAAGAATGATGATGGAACTAAAACAGCAACTATCTATGTTGTAGATGCCCTAAAAGGATATGAAATAA
>JADFLH010000064.1 GCA_022564515.1 Nitrososphaerota archaeon | reverse complement strand
ATGCAACAAGCACAACAAAGTCTTCAATCAATTCTTTTACAAAAACAGCAATTAGACATGGAACAGATTGATTCTGACAAGGCTCTTGAGGAACTAAAAAAAGCATCTGATGATGAGTCAGTTTACAAACACGCAGGTTCTATATTGATAAAATCAACAAAAAATGATCTTATTGCTGAACTTGAAGAACGCAAAGAACTATCCAAAACGCGTTCTACTGTGTTGACAAAGCAAGAGGCACGAGTGAAAGAGAGCATCAAGGAGCAAGAGTCAAAAATTAATGAAATGATTACAAAAACATCAGCTGGCGCATCAAGTTCTCAACAACCACCAAAATTCGATCCTCGGAAATAAATTATTAACAAAAGTAAGCCATTCTAAATTATGAAGTTAGACAGATTACGAATAATAGTTGATGAACGAGAAAAAAAGAGTGGAATTCCTGATTTACTAAGAGCAGTTGGAATCAATATCGAAATGAAAACCCTTCCAATAGGTGATTATATTGTGGCCCCAGAAACGGTCGTAGAAAGAAAAAGCATTCATGATTTCGTTTCATCTATTTTTGATGGAAGATTGTATGACCAGTGCAACAGACTAAAGACTCAATTTCAATTTCCAATACTTTTGATAGAAGGAAACTTTGATGAAATTAATGATATAACTGAAAATCCCTTGATATTCTATGGGGCAGTTTCATCAATTGCATTAGATTTTAAGATTCCAGTACTTCCTACTCCAAATGCAGATCATACTGCAAAATTGCTAGTTTCTCTATGCTCAAGAAAAGAATCCCCAACAGGTCCCTTTTTAAAAAAAATAAAGAAATCTAATGATATACAAAGACAACAACTTAACGTACTTTCAAGTTTGCCAGGAGTTGGTGAAAAACTATCTGTAAGAATGCTTGAGAAATTTGGCTCACCTTTACGAGTCTTTACTGCAAGCTCAACCGAGCTTGCAAAGGTTGAAGGATTAAGAGAGGCTAAAGCAAAAAAAATCAGGAAAATGCTAGAGACAAAAAGCAAGCACCTAAAAAAATCAAATCAAAAAACTTTGCACGAGTCAACATAAAGAAAAAAGTCTATCTTTAATTTTGCTTGATTAACTTCCTCTTCAGAATAGAACCGCATGAGGGACACTCAGAGCCAGAATCAAAATTTTTTCTACAACCGGGACAATAAAGAATCCAGATTCCCACATCCTTTATTCCAGAAGTCATTAAAGGTGAGACTTTGATATCTAGATTTTTTGCTAAATTGGAAATAGCAAAGTCATCAGTGATCAACTCTCCCTTTAATTGAAGGCATAACGCAATTAAAGAAACATCCTGTTTTGAAAGTTGATTAAAATCACCAGTTTTTTTAGATTTTTCTATGGCAATGTCTATAAACTCTGAGCTTGGATCTTGGATTTTTAACCGATTTATCGTAAGTAAAATATCTATTGCATCATGATTTTTTTTGATGTGTTTAATTTCATCAAAAATTAAAGATGTAGTATAGAATTCGTTTGAACTGCTAAATGGTATGCCAGCATAAAATGCACTGGCATCTATAATTCTAAAAACCAAGTTTACTCAATTGACGTAATCCGCGTTTCTTAAGTCTTACAAAAACTGCTTGTTTTTTGTATTTCTTAATGGTGATGGGTTCTTCAAAACCAGCGGATTTTACAACTTGTGCATCCATTACAACATTACAATCATGCGAACTAATAACTTCGATTTTTTCATCAGGAACTACAATTGATTCTAGTCTGTAAACTGGGGCTACTGGTGTAATAATGAGAACATCTAGACTTTCATGAATGACTGGTCCACCTAAAGAAAGAGAGTGTCCTGTGGATCCACTAGGGGTCGCAATTATCACACCATCCATTTTTTGTTTTACAGTATCATTTTGAAATTTTATTTCAATTTCTGTAGTCTTTGTGAGATTTTTTCTGTTAATGAAAATCTCATTTAATGCTGGAGGAAATTCTTCACCGCCACACGAGGCTATCACTCTAGTTCTTTTATCAAGAAAAATTTTTCCACTCATTATCTGCTTTATTGCTGTATCGACTTGATCAAGAGTTATTTCTGACAGTATTCCTCTAGTTCCACCAACGTTAATTGTTAGTATTGGTGTTTCGTTTTCTAAATTTCTAAATACTCTAAGAGTGGTACCATCCCCACCCAAAGTAACAACAAGATCTAACTTTTCTTTTTTTAGTTCGTTAACTGTCTCAATTTTTTTGCAATTCTGAACTGAAACTGGTGATATGGTAAACACTGTTGCCTTTTTTGCTAGAAATTTTTTTGCAACCTTTACTGCTGCTTCTTCTGCCTCTTTGTTGCCGAATTTACTTACAACGGCAACTCTGTTTAATTTCAACAGGGACTATCCCCAAAATCTACTTAAAAATGATGTTTTTCCATTTCAACTGGGAAAAACAATTAAAAATGAAGTGGAATTAACTGTATTGATTAGAAATGAGTTACGCACATCCAGAAGTCTTAGTTGATACTGAGTGGGTATCAAAAAATCCTCCCAACGAAAATAGAAAAATCGTTGAAGTTGATTATGATCCTGAAAGTGCATATAGAAAGGGTCACATCAATGGCGCTAGCTTAATTTGGTGGAAACGTGACGTAAACGACCCAACTATAAGAGACATCATTGACAAAAAACATTTTGAAGAGTTGATGAGCAAAAATGGAATAAAATCTGACACTGAGGTTATTCTTTATGGAGATTTTAACAATTGGTTTGCAGCATTTGTTTTCTGGATATTCAAGTTTTATGGACACCAAAATCTCAAGATAATGGATGGCGGGAGAAAAAAATGGGAACTCGAAAACAGAGAATACACCACTAATGAACCCCAAATTCAAGCTACAGAATACAAAGCAGCCCCACCTGATGAAGGGCTTAGAGCTTACTTGTTTGATGTGAGACGTGCTATGGATAAGGAAGATTCTGTAATGGTAGATGTACGTTCACCAAAAGAATTTACCGGCGAGATCACCGCACCACCTGAATATCCAACGGAGCATGCACAAAGAGGCGGACACATTCCGGGCGCACACAACATCCCCTGGGCTACTGCTGTTAATGATGCAGATGGTACTTTCAAATCATTTGAAGAATTAAACCAAATTTACCAACCAAAAGGTGTTGTTGCAGACAAGGATGTTATCTGTTATTGTAGAATTGGAGAGAGATCGTCTCATACTTGGTTTGTCTTGAAATATCTTCTTGGATATCCAAAGGTAAGAAATTATGATGGCTCTTGGACAGAATGGGGTAATATGATTGGAAACCCTGTAGAAAAGTAAGTTGGATCAAGATTTACCAATTTTAAAAAAAGGTAGTTTTTATTTCATTAAAGATGGAAAAACCCATTTCATAATGGAAGACAAAACAAAGAGGGGTTTAACCGTAAAAGAAAGATCACTTGATGAAAAACTCAAAGTTGAAGCTGAAAAAGGCATGATTCATGACCTGGATGGAATTGGGCATTGGGTTCCAATAAGGTGGTTTTTTCCTAAAAGCGAATTTGATCTTGATAAAATCCTAGTTCATGCAGAGGCGATGGAAAAGAAGTACAAAGAGCTTAGGGAACTTACCTGCCCTGATGATGACGAGTAGTTAAGCTAAGCTTTTTAAATAATTTCAAATCATTCAGAGCTAATGTCACTTCTTCTAAAGGATCGTGTTTACACCATGGAATCTCCTACTGCAAAAAGAGGAGTTTATCCGCTTCATGGCTACAAACTGGGACTTTATAGATTGCCTATAAAATTAGATGATCCCGCAGAAATCCAATCTGTCCATGATGGTCTGAAAAAGACATTCGATATGGATACCTTTGCAGACCGAATTTATGCAACATACAGATGGACAGAACAAAACATGGATGATCCTGATGCATCAGGTTATGAAGAAGCTAAATTAAGCGTTACAGTTGAAATCGTAACAGGCGAAGTCGTAGACATTATTTATCAGATTTTCCCTATTGAAAAATTCGGTGATCCACAATGGGTAAAAGATTACAGAAAGAAGGCAGATCATTTTGCAAAAATGATTATTGATACAATTTTACGAAATACCATCCTCGCAGAGAAGATGATTGAATCTCTTGCAAAATCAGAGAAATTATCTGAAGCCCAAGCAATGGAAAGACTCGAGGATTTGACACCATTAGCAAAAATTGTTCCAAACGCAAAACCAAAACCAAAGGTTGCCATACCAGAGGGACAACCGGCACCAGAAGCAGCATTAGAGGAAGTTGTTGAAGTCCCAGAAGGAGCTAAACCCGGTCCTATTGATATAGAGTTCAAGACAAAAATGAAATCTTCAGCAGACTATGTTGTACCAGATAATGATAATAAAATCAACACTTGGGGTAGAGTAGGAACCGACAATAAAATTATGGGAGTCTGGGGCGAAATTGTCTCAGTTGACTTTGATATTTGTATTGCAGATGGTGCTTGTATTGACTCTTGTCCAGTGGATGTTTTTGAATTTCGTGATTTTCCTGGAAATCCTGCCTCAACGGCAAAGCCACTACAAATTAGAGAGCCTGATTGCATATTTTGTATGGCTTGTGAGGGTGTTTGTCCTCCCGTGGCAATCAAGATTTTTGACAAAAAATAACAATTTTAAGAATCTTTGGATTTTTTTCTTGCAAATATAAATACAGATAATTAATTTTCACATATAGGAAATGGGTGCAAATGCTTTTACTCAATTTGTTTTTGACATCTTTATTATTGCCGCAATTTTGATTACAGCATACACTTGTAATTTTTACTATTTAGCGTATATCGCAACACATCGTAATGAAAAATATAGCATAATTCCAATCCATGAACCATCTATTACCATTCAACTTCCTATCTATAATGAAAAGTATGTGGCAGCCCGTCTTCTAAATGCAGTTTGTGCATTTGATTATCCAAAAGACAAAATGAAAATCATGGTTTTAGATGACTCTGATGATGAAACTGTTGAAATCTTAGAAAATTTGGTGAATGATTACAAACATCAAGGACTTTTGATTGAACACATTAGACGTGGAACGAGAAAAGGGTACAAGGCAGGTGCTCTTAAGCATGCCATGAAAACAACTGATACTGACTTTGTCGCTATATTTGATGCAGATTTCATTCCGCCAAAATGGTTCTTAAAAAGAGCGATTCCACATTTTGTAAAATCTAATATTGGTTTAATTCAATGTAGGTGGGGTCACATTAATGAAAACTATTCTGCCATAACACAAGCTCAGGCGTTGAGTCTGGATTTCCATTTCTTAATTGAACAAAAGGCAAAAAGTAACTCGCACCTTTTCATGAATTTCAATGGAACTGCAGGAATCTGGAGAAGAGAATGCATAGAAGATGCAGGAGGATGGCATACTGCAACACTAGTCGAAGATCTTGATCTAAGTTACAGAGCTCAAATGAAAGGATGGAAATGCCTTTTCCTTCCAGATATTGTTGTTGATGCAGAACTTCCCGTTCAAATGAATGCTGCAAAACGACAACAATTTCGTTGGGCAAAAGGCTCAATCCAGTGTGCAATAAAATTGCTAGGAAACATTGCAGTTAAGAGAACAATTGCAACAGAAGCAAAAATTCAGGCGTTTGTACAACTTACAAGACATATAGTTTATCCATTAATGCTGATTCAGTTTCTTGCGTTGCCAATTCTTTTGGCATCTGACTTTAATCTATATGTGATTAGCTTCATTCCAGCACTTACCATCGCAGCATACTTAGCAATGGGTCCTTGTGCATATCTTTTGGTTATTCATAAAGTGTATAACAAATCTTGGAAGTCAAAAGCTAAGGTTTTACCGTCACTATTAATTTACACTGCCG
>JADFLH010000063.1 GCA_022564515.1 Nitrososphaerota archaeon | reverse complement strand
TTAGATGCCTTACCTCCTAACATTAGAAAGTTTGTAATCTCTGTACTAAATTACTAAAATTATATTAGATACGAACTGTTAATGCGCCCAAAATAATCTCGATAATGGTTTGAGTCTTAACGGAGTAGGGAGTTGAACTAATTTAGTAAATCCCTCTGAGGGAACTAAAATAAGGACGATAATGAACCAAATCTCAACAGATTCGTTATTTACATTTGATACGAACTGTAGGGAGTTTATAGTTTTTACAAAAAACGATGAATTAATTCATATCTTCGCAACCAAAAATTTTCAGTGCAGTTTCTCCCTGTTGGGTTAATATTACTTCGCTTCGTCTTCCACTGGATTCAACTTTTACATAATGCCAAACTTTCTCCATAGGATCAAGTAAAGCACGTAGTTGACTGTGTTTTGCTGGACCTGTCAATTCATTTCCTTCCTCATCTTTGGTCCTAAGAATTTTCATGTTTTCTAACTCTAGAATCATTTTGGATTTTCGTAATTTTCCCTCGTTTGTTTTCATGAGGTTTAGAATTTTCATGTATTCGTTTTTTGGTTTGTTAATATCATAAACAGGTAAGATTTCTGAATCAAGTACGTGCTCTGTTGGGATTTTGACTTTTTTTGGATGAGGGTATGATACAGGTGCGTAATAGGGAATAGCATCCCATAACATGCATGATAACATTCCGGCGATTGAAGTAATCTTTGTACCGGTTGAAACGTTGATGTAGACATGATTTCTTTTTTCACTTAAAATAATTTCTCTGAATTTTTCTATGCAAGCATGCAGATCCCATATATCTATGAATACTTCTTCAATTTTGATATGTCTGAATTTCTCGTTAAGCTCCCTTTTTATTTCAGAGAAAAATTTAGAGGCAGAATCATTCTTCCTAAATGTGATGAGATATGCCTTGTCTGCTTGCATTTTAATAATTGGTTCTGTGACTCTTCGAAACTCGAATCCTATAGGTACTATGTGTATTCTTAAGTTGGATGACATTCCTAATTTTCTTTAGAAAGTTAACTTTATTAACTTTATTTACGTAAACAAGATTAAATACGTCTGTCTCACATGAAAATTGAGTAGAATGGAACAAGAACGAAAAGAGAAAAACAAAGACATGATTATCTTCGTCAATAAGGCCAAGATCCCTGTAGTTGAAGACAAACTTTCTGGGGCTGAAATTATTCAAAAAGCAGGTCTTGATGTAAATCAGTATGATCTATTCCATGTACGAGGTCAGACCAGTACCAAGATTGAGTCAGACCATCAAGTTGAGATCCAAAATGGCCTACATTTCAATGCAATACTGAAGAGTGTGCCGTATGGATGATTCCGGAAGAGCTAACAAAGGACTTGGAATTATTAAACAAAAGAGGATATCAATTCGAAGTTAAAGAGGAAAAAAACCTAATATACATTATTTTCAAAGATTTCCCTTTGCCGCAAGGACTTTACAACATAGAAAAAACATCTCTCCTTATTTTTACAACTCCTCATTACCCAAATGCCGGTTTTGATATGTTTTGGGTTGATGAAAATCTAAAACTAAAGAATGGAAACATTCCAAAGCAAGCTGAAGCTATAGAGCTACATTATGGAATGAAAAGACGTCGTTTCAGTTATCATCCTTACAATGCAAAGCCATGGAATCCATCAGATGACAATGTTGTAACGCACGTAGAATATGTTAACCAAAGACTGAGGAATGCTGATTAAGTTGTGGACTGTTGTATTTTCTGGTAACTTTTATGATCATTTAGTAAAATTTTTGTTTAGTACCTCACCAAATGAGAATGGATGTTTTTTATTAGCGAATACATACAACACTAAAAATAACAAAGTCATTGTAATAACTAATGTTATAAAACCATTGGAAGATTCATGGAATAAGAACGAAGAGCATTCATTAGAGCCAACATCCTCATATGTTAATGAATGTGTAATTTCTGCCGATACAAAAAAATCCAGTTTGATCTTTGTACATACTCATCCAAACGTCATGCATCCAGCAAAATTCAGTTGGATTGATGAAAAATCAAATGCAAGAATGTTTGCAAACTTATCTCAAATACTTCCGGATAGACCTCTAGGGAGTCTTGTTTTCAGTAGAAAAGGTATTTGTGGTGTTATTTTTGATGAGAGGAAGATACAATCAGTGTCTAAAATAAAAGTAGTAGGTAATAGATTACAAACATTTCCCGGCGTGGGTTTTGATTTAAAAACCAAGAAAATTAAGGAAAAATTTGACCGCCAAGTACGGATGATGGGAAAAAAGAATCAAACCAATCTAGAGGATTTGAAAATTACTATTGTTGGTGTGGGTGGAACTGGTTCTCCACTTGCCGTACAGCTTGCACGAATGGGCCTAAAAAATCTGAAAATTGTGGACAAAGACACAATAGATCCTACTAACATTTCCCGTCTATACGGTTCCACAGAATCTGATGTAAATCGACCAAAAGTTGAAGTAGTGAAAACGCACATAGAAGGTTTCTCAGACTGCAATGTAGATGTACATGAAATAGACATCAGCCAGGAAAAAGAGGATATTTCATTCCTTTTAGAGTCTGATGTGATCTTTTCCTGTACTGATAACCTTACTAGCAGATCTATCCTAAATGAAATATCAACTCAATATTATATTCCGCTCATTGATGTAGGGTGCCGTATTCATTTGAATAATAGTTCAATAACTCAGGCAATTGTCAAGGTCCAACTTGTTACGCCAGACAACGCGTGTTTGTGGTGTAGTGGAACCTTGGATGGTAAAATCATAATGCAAGAATCATTGTCCAAATCTGAAAAAAAAGAATTAGCAAAAGAAGGTTATTATGAAAACATCGAAAAACAACCTAGCATAATTTCGATGACAACCATGGCTGCAAGTATGGCAGCAAATAAATTGCTAAATCTTCTTGGGATTTTTGGTGAAAATTACAATTCAAGAACTCAGATAGAAATCAAAGACGGATTCTTGATAGATGATACTCCAGAAATTAAATCAAATTGTGTATGTCGTAAAAAACTTGGAATGGCAGAGAAATACAGAAGCAAATGACTGAAAAAGACTTGTCTATTGAAGGTTGTTGGATAGATCCTCATTCAGATCTATCATATTTTGACAGTGGATACGTAAAGATTGAATTAAAAAACGAAATTGAAGATGTGATTGAGATAGACAAGGTCTCATGTAGCTTTGAAACTGAAGAAGATTTACCGTCATCCAAGTTTTCTATTGAACCTATGGAATCTATTCATGCTAAAAACATCTCATCTATGATAAAAATTCCTTTTATTTTAGATCTTAGATTGCGTAATGGGACAAATTATGCTGCTATTGAAGTAGAGTATAGAAAAGGGAAATTAAAAGAATCTAATACAATTACTTTTGATTTTCCTGATTCGCGATATGTGATAATACATTCTCTTCATCCTCCTGAAAAACACTTTTTTTTAAGTCATAAAGATCCAGAAAATACAGAACTTGCAACTAAACTAAATTATCATCTCAATAAAATTGGGTTTAATGGTTATGTTGCTGAAAATGATCAACGGTTAGGCCTTGATATTTGGGATGAGAAGATTATGCCACACATAGAAAGTTGTGTTGCATTAGTTGTGTTATGGACAGGGGAAGCAGCAAAATGTTCGGAAACGATTATCCGTGAAGTAAAATACGCAAAAGAAAAAGGAAAACGGATTATGGTTCTATCTGAAGACATAGAGATGCCAGAAATATTTCAAGGTACAAAAGAGTATGGCAAAACTAAAGGTAAAATTGACAGTAATGATTTGATTCAGCTTACAGATAATATTTATAAAAACTACAGAGGAGGCGTATTTGTAAGCTGATTGATAACGGTTTTAACGGATTTGGACACTTGTATCATATCTCAACAGATTCAATACCACATCATGACTGGAAGAAACACAATCTTCCTGAATTAAAGGAAAGGTGGGAGAACTATGGAAGTAAGTATTCTGAGTTTGAAGAATTTTGCAAAAAAATGAACAAAAGAATTAAATGAATAATTTTATGAATGAGTAACAAATGTTTGGGTTACAAATTATTAGACTGATCATCAATGCGTCTAGTGATTTTAAAATTATTGACATGTCCCAAATGAATAATTTTAAAATAATCTTAAGTGGTAGAGGTCCTGATAAATCAGACATAGATATCATGTTAGAAACAGAAGGTCAAACAAAGGAGGATATTTATGAAAAATTTCAACAACAAATTAAAAATTTAAAACTTTATCTGAATTTGTATTCTGAGAATGCAATAGATGTTCAAGCAAGATATTCTCCAGAAGTATTTTCAGACAAAAATGAGTATGAGAAAAAAATTCTTGATTCATTAGATTCATTAAGAAATACAAAATTGCCAAATTATCTTAATGGACATAGTACCCAACAACACATACTTCTTCAAACTGCATTAGACGAACTACGAAGGGGAGACATGTTCAATGCATTTCCTGATTTGATAAATTGGCTGGATGACAATGATGGCAAAGGATCAAGTAGGTTCTGCTGCATTCGAGATTCTTGTGATCATGGAACATTAGACCAAGATAGAGCAATAAAAAATACAAATGATAGATTTCCCGGTGAATTTGAGTTTGAAGATGATGCTTTAAAGAGAGACTCTTCCAAAAACATAGACTCTATGAAAAGATATCTACCAGAAGTGCTAGACCACATAAAAGAAGTTTTCAAAAGAGATTACGTCAAATAAAGATCAAATAGGAGTTCTGTGTAACCATCAGAAGCGGTGCAGGTGAGAAACCTGCACTTTGAAGCATGCACGACCCTCGCGATATTCTTGCGGGGGCGTTATTCATTTGAATTATCTTCCAGATGGATACATCAGTATCTGAAAAAATGTTTTCTAAAGTATTTTAGGATCGTTTTTCAAAATTGTCTACAATATAATTTACAGCCTTGATAAGACTTTCATTTATGTTGTTTCTATCGAGTTTACTATGTTCCATACCTGTCAATGAACCAGGAGATGTTACATCACTTTCTACAATTGGAATTATTCTGTCCTTTTTGTTTAATCCTACAGCTATGCCCATCTCTTCTCGTACGTCACCGGATGTAGCCCCGTCTTTGGTAAAAAGAACTATGAAGCATTCGCAGTCGATTATTTCTAAATGAATCTTTTCCCATAGGTTATTGCCAAGTTTGGGATTTCGTTCTGCAACATATGAAGTAAAACCAGCTTTTGTTAACAATTCATCTAACTTCGATATTGTGGCTTGATCTTTTGTAGAGTTACTATGACTGATGAAAACTTTCACATTTCTTTTCGGTGTTTGGTCGACCAATAGATAATCATGAGGCTCTTGAACATACCATTTTGATTGTGACCACTTTTTTCCATTCTGTAACTCACGGTATTTAATGCCAACATTAAAGAAATTGCTCCAGTCTCTTGCCCTCAAATCAGTTTTGAACTCAACATTTGGTAAATCAACAACTTGATTTGGTTCAATTTTTACATCGCATTGTGTTTTGAATTTAGGTAGTCGTTCTTTAAAACGCAAGAATACCTCAAAAACCTGTATCGCATTATTAGACAAATTTTTAGCAGAAATACTTACAGAACCTCTTTCAAAGAAAACATAAAGTCTGTCATTTTTGTCAAGTTTGAAAGAAAGCTCAATTGTCATTTTCCTTTATGGTGCCGAAAGCGGCATGTAATCTCCTTTTCCCATTCTTGCGGTGCATACACAATCATTCTTTACTGATGATGACAGTCTGGAAGTTGCTAACGTGTTTACATCTACCAATATTGTATTTGCATTAGATTGAATTATGTTGAAAAATAGATCCTTTAACAAAAGTAACGCATAGCTTGCA
>JADFLH010000062.1 GCA_022564515.1 Nitrososphaerota archaeon | reverse complement strand
CTGAATTCATGGAACCAGAAATCAAGTCTGAAAGATTGGAAGGAAATAACATCCCTGAAAATCAAAATCATTCAAGAAAAGTTATTGATTTAATAGTTGAAAATGATTTGAAAGGTGACGATCGGCCGCTTGAACAATGTCAAATCTGGCAGCTAACTGATGGCGATGATGGTTCCATTGATAATCTCTATAAGGAGATAAAAGATGTTAGGAGTAAACCACCAAAACCTGATCACGACGTTATCTTTGATATTGATGTTCCCTCAAACAATGGCATAATTCCTGTTATCTACCAACCCAGAATCGATGTTTTGGAGAACTTTCTTAGAGAAGTTAGTTTAAAGCAAGGAAAGCAAGACTGCAAAGCAACTCTTGTCTTCAATGATGAGCATCTTATCAAGCACTGGATAGTAGATTGGCCCTATAGGCTCTTCAGATTACTTAGATATGGAAGAATTTGGGATGTCGAATCGTTCAAAATAAAACATGATGGTAAAACAGCTACTCACTTTAATTTTGAAAATATCTATAGCAAGAATTATGTTCTATACCATGACAATATTCACGAGGACAAGCCTCCAGCACCTGATAGACAAGTAAAGCATCGTGTGGCAAAAAATCATCCAATAGTTTTTGTAAATACCGCGAATCATGCCATGGCTGAATTTGACACTAATCATGCCCACTGGAAATGGGAATATATCCCTTGGGATGATCAAGGACCTGTTAAACTTAAGCAGGAATAACAATTTACTGTAAAATTTGTTAAAATCTTTCAAATGATAATCCGTGGCTTAAGTAATGAACAAAAGATAATGATTGTTTCTTATTAGAATCAAACCATCTTTAGTCAAACATCAGACTCATATGGCATCAACAAGACCCGAACCGTTTTTGGTTTTATTTTAGACTCGTTAACAGTTCGTATCAAATGTTAATCAAGGGTTCATCAATCCTTGACCCATCATTCCCATCATTTGTTGATTCTCTATCATAGCTTGAGGTTTAAC
Organism: Nitrososphaerota archaeon; assembly: GCA_022564515.1. Taxonomy (GTDB): domain Archaea; phylum Thermoproteota; class Nitrososphaeria; order Nitrososphaerales; family Nitrosopumilaceae; genus DRGT01. Next base: position 5,005 of record JADFLH010000062.1, on the reverse strand, counting down.
AAAAAGATAAATCGTTCATTGAGGTTAAATACAAAATGTGCATAATCAAATCATGATGAATGCATGGAAATGTTACCGCTGCGGCCTATCTTTTACCGAAGAGTCTCATGCAGAAATGCATCATCAGATAACAAAACACATCCCCCGACCAATTGAGTTAATTCGGGCCTAAAACGGTCCAAACTCATTTTAATATGTACAAATCCTAATAGATTCAAATTATAACGTATTTTTCATCACAATATTACAATACAATTTGTACAACTATGTAGAAAGTCTTTTAAGAGAAGATAAAAAGTTTTGAATTAATGAGAATGTTAGTAGCAGGAATGCTTGGACTGTTTGCAATTAGCATGCTGACAATTATTCCAACGTCATATGCACATACTCAGACAACAACCATTCCAATAAACGAAGAACTAAGCCTTGAAAAAACAATAACAACCATGACTATTCCTGAAGATAATGAGCTTCCCTGGGGTTCAGTTAGTGGAACAATTGATAATCCTGCTGAAAGATATCCAGTGATTATACAATTCTTCAAGGGCGAAGATCCGGTACATGTAGCACAAGTAGATGTAAAGGGTGATGACTCTTATGAATACAAATTCAGGGTTAGAAACATCGTAGATGGGGAAGCAATTGACATCTTTGAAGGTGATTACATAGTCAAGATCTTCAAAGTAGTGAAAAACGAGATAAACACAATTTAAGACATTATCATTTCTTTTTAATTTGCCTGATTGACTAGTGCTAAATCTATTAGGATTTGAACTTGGAACTCTAGATCCGTTCAGGAGATTTACAAAATTAATTCAGTACTCTAACATCGAATCCATTGAGACCCGCACCGTTTATGGTATTATTTTAGACCCATATGTTCTTCGATGATTTTTTTAAGCTTGTCAATATACTTTGATGGATCATCTGTTTTCACATCAAGCTGACCGTTTTCTGCACCGGTTATGATTACTATCTGTTTAATTCTTTCACCTGTCTGCTCTTCCCAAGCAGTAGCATAGAATGTTGCTTGTAGAAGATAATTCTCGTTTGTTTCATCACGTATCTTTGATGTAGTCTTAAAATCAATTGTAGACAGATGTCCATCAAAATCTGCTATGCAGTCTGTCCTTCCTGCAACGCTTAGATTTTTACTATATAATGTCTGTTCTAATGCTCGAATTTTATTAATTTTGTCAAGTGCTGGCCTCATTAAGTTAAACAAACCAGCTGCAAGTACACCATGTTCTTCAATAAGATCATTCTGTGGTTCGTTTGAAAGGTATGATTCTACAATGTTGTGTAGTTTACTGCCACGAGTAGTTGCAACTCTCATCACATAATTAGCAACATCATCTCCAACAGACTCTCTCCAGTCTAAAATCTCTTTGGGGGTCAAAGATGACAAAAGGGTTGTAATTGAAATGAATGTGCCGTGAGGTGTTTCATAGTGTCTTTTTCCGTCAATGTTGATTTGTTTTATTTCTGGAAGTTCTTGGGATGGTAAGTGGACAAATGCCATGATTCATCAAAATATTTCATATAATAAAAGATGCAACAAAAAGTACTAACGTGAATGATCATGGTTAATAACTATATTTTTGATTGATCCAAATTGAGTAATGATATAAATGATATTTTAGAACTAATGAAGAAAATTAATAGTATGGCTCTAAATCTTCACCTTGATTCACCCAATATACAGAGTGAGCCATCTGACTCTGATGCATATGAAATTCTTATGGAATCTAGAAAATTGTTTAAGGGTTTTTTATTATTTAATGGTATTAAAGAAAGAATTGTGGATTCGATGTTGAGAAAGTTTAATGACGCAGGTAGACGTTCTCCTCCCTGGTTAGCTGGAAGTCAGACGGGTAATAGAAGACCCCAAGACGGGGCTGATGGAAATCGACGAAATAGGTGGCTATTTCCTAAAACTCATGATTACTATGCAACAAAATCTATGGGATGTCTTGTAGAGCTGAGATTTGTTTTACAAACATTATCTATGCTAAATGCTCCAAAACTACCTTCAGAAATACTAAAGAATTCATTTGTTACTATTCTTCAACATGAACTTATGCCAAGAAATTTTTTAGATCCGTTAACAAAGCAGAGTCCCGACTTTAATAAATTTGTAAAGGATAGAAGATATATTGAATCGGGTCACGTGGTTCCTCACGCTAAATCTGGTAAACATAACTACAAAAATGCAACCCTTATGCTTAGAGACAGTAACCGACAACAGGCAGATTATACAATAGATGAATGTATTCGAAATATGGTTTTGGTTCTATCTAATCATGGATATAATGTAGAGAAGCAACCTTAATTATTTTGGAAATTTGTAAATATATTCTAAAAATAAAATCCTATTTTTGAAGAAAACGGTTAATTGTATTTTCTGCTTCCTGTAGAGATTTTATTGAAGAGGTGATATTGTTTTCAGCTTTACGAACTTGCTCTCCAATTTCTTTTTGTATTTTTTTATCATTAGGTACAGGAATTTGCAATTTTTTAATAAAATCAGCAGATATCTCATCAACTACAGAACCAGTAATACCACTTTTAAAAATTGGTTCAAAAATAGAACTACTTAGAATTGTATAGAGATATCCTCCATCAATTTCGTTTTCATCAGGTACTATTCGAATTACATGTTCTGACACCGCAATATTGTCAAAACTTTTGTCAGCATAAACCACTATTCCCGATGTACCGGATCGGGTAACAAGAATCCAATCTTTTTTAACAAGATAATTTTCAAGATTTTTCATTTTTTTTGAAATATATTTTACGCCTATTTTTTTTAATCTAGTTATGTTTGCACCCGAGATAAATGGGACTCCATATTGTTTTTCTACATATGGTCTTTTGAATCTACCTGGATAGAAAACATCTTTTGTTACACTTTCAACAGTTCTAAGTGACCAATTTTTTGGAAGAGATTTTTTGATATGAATATGAGCGTTTTTTGCTTTAAGGCTAAAAGCTGAGGGATCAATTCTATCTAAATTTTTTAATTCACTGAATTTGATTGTAAAGGAACGTTCTGTGTTCTTAAGAGTATTTTTTCGAAATTTTTTGTAATCTTCTATAAGTAATTCAGCATCAACATTAACAATCATCTGACCATTTTTATCAGTAATAGGAATGCCATCTTTGTCAATTTTATATTTTGTACTCCCACGTTTGTCATAACCAATTTCTTTGGAAATTGCCATAAAAACATCATAATCCTTTGGTGGTTCTTTATCCGTTTTTTCCAACAAAACTAAACTTGTCATGGTTCCAGTATAAGGTTCAAAACTATCTTTTGGAAGATCAATTACAGCAAGAATTTTTGTATTATTAAAGATCCATTTTCTTGCAGCCATATCTTCAACCTTATCTGGATTATTCAAAATCCCTCTTGGTAAAACTATAGCCATTCTACCTCCAGATTTTCCATTTTTAGGCGATTTTAGAAATTGGATGCATCTTTCTATAAATAATATATCTGGAACTTGAGATTTACGAACTTTTGTACCAAATTTAATATCACCTTTTTCAGATTTTTTAATTTCTTTGCCTAAATCATATTGTTGTAAAAGTGAACTTTTGGTTATACGGATTTTTGAACCAAACGGAGGATTTGTTAGAATTACATCGTATGAGTCTAATTGTATTTTGTTTTGCATTAAAGGGTGCCAAGAAGTAGGTTCATCTAATGAATCTGCTCTGAAAATACCACTCCCACCATCCCCAACTATTGCCATGTATGCTTTAGAAATGCGAATCAAATCTGGTTCAATATCAATCCCATTAAAATAATTTCTAAAATAATCTGATTTTATTTGTTCAACCGGATTTTGTAGTAAATGGTAAGTGGCATATTTTTTATCAAAGCCAATTTTTATTTTTTTCATTGCCATTGTAAGAAAACCTCCCGAACCACATGCAGGATCCAAAACCTTTTCTTTCTTAACTCCACTAGGAGAGATCATTTCTACTGCCATAGTTACTATAGGTCTAGGTGTGAAAAATTGACCCTTTTCTCCTTTTAATTCTTCGGGAACAAAAACTTCAAATGAATTTCCTACTGTATCAGCATCACTATTCATCAAACTAACGTGTTGTAATTTAGATACAATTAGTGTGACAGAATCATTATCTAATTTGATCTTTTCAGATGATTCAAATACATCTGGGTTTTCATTTTTTACATTATCAAATATTTTTTTTATTCTTTCTACAATTTTCTCTTTACCTTTTTTATCTACAATTTCATCAACAGTGGATCTGAATTGACAATCAGGATCTGGTTGTTTTTCATCAAATATTTTACAAAATAAAATCTTGGTCATTTCCCTACCTAATTCTTCAGGTCTTCGGATGTTTGCAGAACCGTAAAGTTGATTATGGATGTTCTCAAAAATCATTTTTAGATTATTTGCAGGTTTTAGCTGATTTTTTAAATGATAACCAATGTCGTTTATTGTTTCGCCTTTTCTAGGAATTTCAGGAATTTCTTTAAAAGTAGATTGATTTTTAGGATCTTTATAAAAAAATAATGTTTTTTCTCCATTTGACCAGATACAAAATTGTGCTGTAGTCTTGATAACGTGAGAGATTGACCGATGATCAAATTCCGTGCTAGGATTATCTGTTATCACTATAAGATACAAATTCGTTTGATCTTTTTTCTTAGAATTATCAAAAACAACAATATCTGCAGATTTGTTTCCTTTTTTTGAATTACTTTGAATTTTAAATTCTATATCCATTTGATTTTTGGAGTATTCGTAATCATCTACAAGCATACGTTCAATTGCTTGTCTAATTAGCTCTTGTTTTGTTTGATGTAGAATTTTACCAGTTATAAAATCCGTGATTTGTCCTTTTTTAGTAATTTTAGTTTTAGATTTAACCATTTTCAATTACAAGTAGGATCATACTATATAATTAAAAATTGTGGTTATTTTATAATTTTTTTAAATATATTTGTATGAAGTTATTGTTGACA
>JADFLH010000026.1 GCA_022564515.1 Nitrososphaerota archaeon | reverse complement strand
ATTTACACTTTCCGGGATTGCATCCTGATGCTGCAAAATGGTTGGTTGAAAATCGTAAAATAAATGCAATTGGATTAGATACTCAAAGTATAGATTACGGGAAATCAGAATTTTTCGAAACGCACCGTATTCTTTGCACTAAGAACATCCCTTTTTTTGAAAATGTTGCAAATTTGGATCAATTACCAGCCACTGGTGGTTTTATTATTGCATTACCAATGAAGATTGAAGGCGGTAGTGGTGCGCCCTTACGTTTAGTTGCGATAACTCCCTGATTATTTTTCAATTCTTATTCTTCCCAAAAAATAATTCAGAATTAACATTTGATACAAACTGTTAATCAAGAGTTGTGCATCATATCTTTTCTCCAAATAGTTCCTGACATTTTGGGCAGTAATCCTTGCTTTCTCCATCTGGTAATTCTGTATGAATAAGTTCAACATCTCTATGAATAGGACATATGTTTTTCATTATAGGGAATCAACAATGATAATCTGTATATGGGGTTAAATTCACTATTTTTAATCTATTTAGATGTAAACATTGTTTATTCTTGTTCATCTATGGTACCGCCCTGGCCATATAATACCGGCATGGAATAGCTGGCAGTGATTCCTTTTATGTTTCTTATTTTATGTACTGTACTATCAATTCCTTGCACAGCTCTTGATGACACCTTAACAAAAATATCGTACCTCCCCATTATTCCATTGACTTCAGAGACTTCAGATATCTTTTTTATTTCTAAAATAATATCTTTTTCACTTCCAGGAACACAATTTATTAAAATGTATGCTAACACAGCTTCAACAATCAAGCCGCTTATAAAAAAGGTAATGGTGATTTTCAGTAGTGAGAATTATTTTTCATAACAATTGTTAACACTTGGGATCTACACAATTATTTCAATACTCAAATCTATTAGAAATTCTTGGAGATTTAGAAGCGATCTAGATATGATTCTGCCAAATTGAAAAGTTTCTTTTTTTCCTTGCTCAAAATAGCTTTCTTTTTGGTTATGGACTTATTTTTTATCCGAAAAATTACAACTTTTCCACGCATACATGCCTTATAACACATGAAAAATTTCACTAGTTTTGTTAAATCATAGTCCTTGCTTTTAATTACATATTGTGAAATGAGATAGTTGCTTAGGTCTGGTCTACCATAAAAGTCTAAATCCATAGCTAGATGTGCGATATCTTCTGCAACATCTGCGTATCTCAGAGAATCATTGAATTCAAGCCGGTCGTAGAGAAGGAATTTTGAATTTCCATTTGTGAAGATGTTTTTTAAATATAAATCGCCATGAATGTCACGAATTTTGTTATTTTTTATGCGTCTATAAAACAGATTTTTGTTATTCTTGAGAAATGAAACAAGTTTTTTCTCATATTTTGGAGATACGTTAGTGAGTTTTTCCAATGTTCTAAAATTTTCATCAATTTTTTTTTTGATGTATTTTGGCTGACCAAACTTTTTGATTTTTGAATTTGTGGGCGTACGTTTGTGAAACTTAACTATTACATCTGTTAATCTGTCAATCGATTTCAAATTTATCTTGTGTTTAACCAAAAGATTATCCATACGATACTTTTGTGGCATTTCTTGCATTTTGACTGCAAACTCTACAGGCTTTCCTTTTGAAGTAATTTCAACGATCTGATAGCTGTCGTTTTTACTTACAATCTTGACAATTCCACGGTACATTTCAGGACATAGAATTTTGTTTAATTGTACCTCTTTCTGACAGAATTTTTTTCTTAAAGGAAGAGTGGAAAAATCAAGAACATCACCGAATTTTAATTCTTTTTTTATTTTGTATGCAAATTTTCCTGTTAGAAGTATCCACGATATGTGAGTTTCTTCAACTTTTACTGTGAATACTTTATGTGGATATGCATTTTTATCTTTTTTTAGAGTACTAATTACCGAGACTTGAGTTGTCATTATTTGCTTCTCAGTAAACGTGCAATGTTTTTCACATTTCCAGTTGTATTAAGTGATGTGTCTACTGTGATATGATCGGCTTCGACTGATTCGTATATTTTTTTCATTTTTTTATAAACTGAAATATCAGCATCTGAATAGTCTTCTTTCCTATTTTTGATTCTAGAAAATATTATATCTTCAGGGCAAACACATTCTATGATAAAAAATTCATCTCGCGGAACTCTAATTCTCTGCTTTACTTTGTTTCGAAAATATTCTTTGTTAAATGTGGCATCTAATATGATGTTTATGCCTGAATTTTGCAGGTGTGCTGCGATTAAAACCATAACGTCATAAATCAATTTTCTTTCTTCCTTTGTGTAGGTAGGATTTGGTATCAACTCCTTTCTGATTTTATCAGTAGATAAAATGACGGCATCAATTAATGGTGCAAGGTTTTTTGCTATCGTGGTCTTTCCCACCCCAGGAAGTCCACAAATTAGGACAATCAAAAGTATTACCTTATATCATTAATTTTAGACCGGTTCAATTAAACCAGATGCCCTAATTTTCGAATACTTGTTTTGAAACGTCTTTTTGCACGTTTGGATAGGTGCCCAGCGTAAAACTTTACAATTGTAAACTAGTCTTTAACTATACAATAACAGTGGATAATTTGATGTCTGTACAGGTTGGAGCAAAGAAATCAATGGTGATTCTTTCATTTACTCTTTTTTCACTCGTTTTTGTTGGGGCGATTTTTGCATTAACTAACGAAGCAATTGTTGAAGGAACTCAAGAGACATCATATTTTTCCTGGCTGATAATTGCATATGTTGCCGGTCTTTCTATGATCGTTTTACCCTGTACCCTTCCCCTAGTGTTCATAATAGTTCCTCTAAGCATGGGTCAAGGATACAAAAAAGGTCTCACTATGGCATTACTATTTGGAGCAGGCCTTACATTAACAATTTCTGCGTATGGAATAGCTGTTGCAGGTTTTGGGCAAACTGTATCCTTGGATCAAATCTCTACCGTCATGTTTCTTGTAGCAGGAATTGCTGCATTCTTGTTTGGATTATCACAACTAAAGCTAATCAATCTAAAAATGCCATCATATTCAAGAACACCAAAATTCATACAAAATCGAGGAGATTATTCTAAATCTTTCTTCATGGGTTTGCTTTTGGGAAATGCAGGAGTTGGTTGCCCGAATCCCTTGTTCTACTGGTTGCTTATCTACATTGCAGGAACAGGGAGTATAGAAATCGGTGCTTCACTTGGTGTAGTACATGGAGTGGGAAGAGCAATACCCCTTATACTCATGTCAGTGTTGGCTATTCTTGGAATAAATGCCACAAAGGTTTTGACGCAAAAAAGAGTATCGATGGAAAAAGTAACAGGTTGGATGCTCATTGTTATTGGCGCATTTCTTATAATCAATGGTATTCCTGAAGGTCATGAATGGTATGAGGAAACTTTTATTCACAAAGGTTGGAATGAGTTGATACAGCTTACACCTATTCCTGCAGAGTTTATGATGGATGAACATGAACACGAACATGAAGAGCAAGTCTATAAAGACTATATACCAATTATTCTTGGTAGTTTGATAATAGTTCCCATAATTTGGTATTTTGTCAAAAAGAAAAAGGAGCTTATTACCCTATGAAAGATCCAGTTTGTGGGACAGAAGTTAGTGACAAAGGCGAATCATTAACTCACAATGGAAAGGAGTATCAATTTTGTTGTGCTAGCTGCAGATGGGCATTTGAAAAAAATCCTGAGCAATTTGTAGAAAAAGAATCATGAAAGTAGAAATACTCACCACACCTGATTGTTCAAACTGCAGTGTTGTTGAAAAAATGCTTGATGAGTTGGGTGTTTCTTATGAAGTAATTGATGTTACTGAAAAACCAGAGTATCTAGAAAAATATCCTATATACACTGCACCTGGTGTTGTGATAAATGAAAAGCTAGAATTTACAGGTGTACCAAAAAAACAAGAGCTTGTTGAGAAATTGAAAACATAGATTATTACAGTTCGTATCAAATGTTAATTTACAAAAGGTAATCCTTAATTCTTATAGTTGTGTGAATATTTTATTCTCATGAAAGTATATGGGCCCACGGGGATTTGAACCCCGGATCTTCGCCGTGTAAGGGCGACGTCATAACCGATCTGGACTATGAGCCCAGCAAACTACTTTGCTAAAATCCATTTAAAGTTTGAGAAAATCAAAAGAAAAAATATAGAAATGTGATTGATTTGAATTTATCACTATGGTTGATCTTACTTTTTTTTGCAGTCCAATTGGTCTTGGTCATGCTACAAGGGATGAAGCAATTACAAGATATTTTCAAAACATCTCAACAAAGTTTGTAACAGGAAATGCTGCTGCCAAATATTTTGAAGAATGTGGATTTGATGTGTTTGATGTTTACACTCCACCAAAGTTTAATGTTCAATATGGATTACTTCGAAGTCCATTAAAGTGGCTCTGGAATTATTACAGGTATTACAAGGATTGTAAGAAAATTTCAGCTAAAATTATAAAAAATGAAAAACCAAGGCTAGTAGTAGGCGATGAAGATTTTGCTGCTCTTTTTGTAGCACAAGAAAACAACCTACCAACGGTTTTGATTACGGATATCTTAGAGACTCATTTCATTAAAGGATTTGGATCAATTATTGAAAGAAAGATGAATAGTTCCATGAAAGATATAATGAAAAAATGTGATGTCATAATTCTTCCTGAGAATGGTCCTGATCAAGACAACATTAAACGAGTTGGACCAATTGTTAGAGAAACAAAATTTTCAAGAGATGAACTTAGAAAAACATTCACCTTTGATAAAAAAACTATTGTGGTAAGTATAGGAGGAACGGATGGGGGAAAATTTTTGATAGAAAAAACTGTTGAAGCAGTATCAAAAATAAAAAATGATGTAGAATTAGTAATAGTATCTGGACCTTCTTTAAACAAGGATTATGGAAAAAACACAAGAAATTTAGGATTTGTAAATAATTTACATGAAATTATTTATGCTGCAGATCTTTTAATTGCACTTGCAGGAAAATCCACTATAGATGAAGCAAACATGTATGGCACCCCAGGAATTTTCATACCGATAAAGGACCATTTTGAACAAGAAGAAAATGCAAAGGATGAAGGATTTTCATACAATGATGTGTTCAAATTAGATTCATTAATTCCACAAAAACTTTCAGAGAGGCGAAATGCTGTAAATTCTTGTGGTGCAAAAAAAGCCTATGAAATTATTAAAAACTATTTGAATTAGATAGATTATTCAGAAAAACAATGCTTAATAGATAGTTCATGATTTTTCTTAACTCGTATTGACAAAATTAGTTGTCGCAAAGTTTGGAGGAAGTGCTATTGGTCCAGATGGCATAGCAATTCCAATTATAATTCAACGAATAAATGAATTAAAAAAGGAATCAAAAGTTATTGCAGTTTTTTCTGCACCACTAACCATTCAAGAGGGCAAAACCAGATCATTAACTGATATAGTTTTGGATTTAGGAAGAAAAGCTGAAGGGGGCAAGGAACCAAATCTTGATGAGGTAAAGTATGCATATAAAAAAATTCTAGAATTGGTAAGTTCTGATTATCAAGAAGATTGTAAAAAGGTCATCCAGTCTAATTTGGATAATGCAAAAAAGGCACTGGATGAGGCAATGCAAAGAAGAGAATTTGCTGATGAGATACGATCAAGGGCACTAGCGTATTCTGGTGAAATACTCATATCACACGTGATGCATTACATAATGAAAGGACAAGGAATCAAATCAAAGGCTGTTGATTTGGATATTTGGCCTATAATTACAGACCATAATATTGAATCAACTAATTTTCTTGAATCAGAATCATTAGAAAAAATTCAGCCCCTAGAAAAAATGCTTTGTGAAAACGAAGTAATTTCAATTGGTGGTTTTATTGGAAAAACAACTGACGGAGTTATTACCACTTACGAGCGTGGAGGTTCTGATCGAACAGCAGCTGATTTAGGAATTCTTTTTCACAAAAAATATGATACCATAATAGATTTTGAAAAAGACAGTGCAGTCGTTTCAGCCGATCCAAAAATAGTAGAGCGTGGATTAAGTGAGGTGGAACAACTGTCATACAACGAAGCTAGACTAGCAGCAATGTTCGGAATGAAAATCCTTGATCCAATAGCAATTAAAGAGATATTAGAACACGGTGTAGACTTGCCTATTATCATCACCAATATGAAAAACCCTAAAAATATCACAACCATAAAACGCACGCCTGACATCAAAAATGTTTATCCTCTCAAAATAGTTACGGGAAAAAGAAATTGTGCAATTTTTAGAATTGAAACAAAATCATCTGAAAAGTTACTAGACTCCCTTGAGAAGGACAGACGCTACAGCGAATTCATTTTACTTTCACCTTATACAAAGGATGGAATAGGATTTTCTAGAATATTGTTCTTAGATAGCGATTTTGTAAAACGAAATCAAAAATATTTGTTAGGATTTGATCCTCTTGCAACTATTACATACAACAGAGGAGTAATTACCTTAATTGGAGATGAAATGTGGAGAATGCCACAAATTGCATCAAAAATAAGTGCAAAGATTGGAGAGGTTGGATTAAATATTCTAAATATTGATGCACAAGAGGAAACATCAAGAATCATTGTTGTTATTGAAGATTCTAAAGATAACATAGAAAAAGCAATAGTTGCAATTCATTCAGAAAGATAAAAAATAATATTTGATTAAATTAATTTCAAAAAAGTTTCTCAATGGCGCTAAAGGTTTTATCCAATAGTGCCAAGGTGGGTTTGTTCTTGGATCTTTATCGCGAATCAATCCGGCGTTACCCAAAACACGCGTTAATATTATTAGAACTTGCTGATATTTAGAGCTGATCTATATAGTTCATTATAATGAGCCTTGTGCTAAATACCAAATTGCAACTCCAGCTCCAATCAATGCATACCATTTGAAATTTCTTTTATTCATGAAAATGTTTGAAGAGGCAAGATCTTCATCTCTATAAGTTGACACGCGGATTTGTCTCATTTCAAAAGCTTGTCCAACAAGTCCAAAAATTAATAACGCAATAGCAATACCTCCTAAAATCCAATTCATAAATATAATTTCTTATTCACAGAATATTTAGTTTCCAAAACGACAAGGCTGTACTAAGCTAATTCTTTAAATTGCTATTATTTTCCCATCTTTCTATGAAGTATGGAAAGAAGATTTGGATGAATGGGAAGCTAGTTCCATTCAAGGATGCCAATGTACATGTATTAACTCATGCATTGCATTATTCAACAGCAGTTTTTGAGGGAATTAGATGTTATAACACTCCCAAAGGTTCAGCTATTTTTCGATTAAAAGAACATATTGACAGATTATTTAATTCAGCAAAGTTGTATTCAATGAAAATGGATTACTCTAAAAAACAAATCTCAAATGCAATAATTAAAACAGTAAGAACAAGTGGTCTCAAAGAGTGTTACATTAGACCAATTGCATACTGTGGAGTTGGAGCAGTTGGGTTAACACCCCCTCTAGACAACATTGATGTCTCCATTGCCTGTTGGGAATGGAAAATTGGCGAGTCAAAGGCTGGAAAATATTCTGGTGCAAAATGCAAGATTTCAAGTTGGATTCGAATTGATTCAAGATCTCAACCTATGAAATCAAAGGCGGCAGCAAATTATTCTAATGCTGCATTAGCAAGAGTTGAAGCATTAAAACAAGGATATGATGAAGCTATCATGTTAAATTATGATGGAAAAATTGCAGAGGGTAGTGCTGAGAATATTTTCATTGTAAACGACGCTCAGATAATAACTCCCCCTCTCACATCCGGAGTTTTAGAAGGAATCACAAGAGATAGCATAATTCGAATTATTAAAGAAAATGGAGGACATGTGATTGAAACTGATATTGAAAAGGAGGATCTGTATGCTGCTGAAGAAGTTTTTATGACTGGTACAGCAGCTGAAGTAAAATCTGTAACTCGAGTTGATAATGTAAGAATAGGTAATGGAAAACCCGGCAAGGTTACAAAAGCATTACAAAAATCGTTCAAGAAAGTTTCTATTGGAGAGGATGAGAGATTTCTTTCATGGCTTACCTATCTCAAGTAGAGTTGAGAGTAAATGGAATCGGATTCATCTGATAAATCGGAAATTTGCTGGTTTTGCAAAAAAGGAAGACATGAAGATTGCATGAAAGAAATTCCCATGAATGCTAGGTCTGGTGGACCACATGAATGTGCCTTTGACACAAAATTGGTTTCTTGTAAATGTAAGCATTGATTATTTTCAGCAAGTTTAGAAGGATTTGGTACGGTGAGTGCCAAGGTTAGTTATCCTTATTTTATAAATTCCAGATCCATGTATATTTTCAAAAATTATAGTTTGTAACTTAGATTACTAGCTAGTTTTTTATGACTAGTGTACTGAACATTTGTGTTAAGGTTGAACTTGCTTAAATTTGCCTTGTATTTTTCGTATGACCGCTCCACAGATTCCTAAACCTGCAGCAAGGCCTAAGAGGGGACCATGAATTGGACCCAAGTCAGCTACAAGTAAACCAAAAATCCAGATTGTAAATGATATTGATGCGGCCCAAACAACAATATCGAAAATCTTCAAGTTAACAGTCAGTTCGTATGGTGTAGAATCTTGCTTGACTGTAGAGGTTTTGATTGTTGAGGGTGTGACTTTTTCTTTTTTCTCAGATAAAATTTTTTCATAATCTTCAAGTTCTTTGAGTGCATCTGCTTTTTCATTAAAATACTTGATGTCTTGTAAATTAAGTTCAGAGCCTTTTAACAGAGTATTTTGTATTGATTGGAGTCTTTCTGAATTACCTATTTCAACTTCTTGTAATTTTTCAATTACTTTAATAGCCTCATAAAACATTTTTTCATTTTCATCGGTTTTTACAAGTTGTTCGAATTTTTTATTCAAATATTGATGATTCTCATCTGACATTTCTATGCCCTCTGTCAATGCTTTTTTAATAGTAAGTAATCTTTGAGGATTGCCTATTTCTGCCTTTTCTAGCCTTCCAATAATATTTAGTTCCTGTTTTGCGTTCTCCTCAGAAAGAAGTAAGGGTTTTTTGGTTTCTACATTAATCTTTTTTATTTTTTCTCTCCACTGTTCCAAATATTTTTTATCGGTCTCGTAAATTTTCTTGCCCGTATTCAATGAATTTTTTATGTAAAGTAGCCTGCCTTCATCACCAATTTTCAATTTTAATAATTGCTCAATTAGATCTATTGTTTCTTCAACATTCAAGCCATTCATGGTCAAAATCTTAACTCCGTCATAGTTGTTTTCGTCTTTGAAAAATTTTTGTTTGCCTTGTTAAAGATCCAGATTTAAATAATTATACTTTTTTGCCAATTACAATCATAAACATTACACTTTTACCTTTTGCGTGGGGCGAAAAGAAATCAGTCACTAGATCATCATAAAATGTTAAGCCTGTTGCTCCTAGGCGATATGCATGAGAGCCCAAATATAGTCTTCCACCAATGATACTGGCTTCTAGCTGGGCTGCTCTGTATCCTCGGTTACCCAAATGTTTTAGAACTTTATTCAAATCACTCATTAAGAATATAGCTGCACTACCATCTGCAGCAAGGGCTTGATTCAATCCAAGGTTATCTGCCACATGTCGAAATTTTCCTTCTTTAAGCAGTTCGAATACGTTTTTTTCTCGGTGGTAAAAATATGAACCGGATCCCAAATCGGTTACAGAGTTAACTATTATGTATAAATCAATTAGCGAATTACCATATTGTTTTAGAAAATCAGCTGGAATTCCTCGAGTTGCATAATAAATTATTGTAGAAAATTGTTGCAATGAAATTGATTCCCGAGAAAATTCTCGTGTAGACCCACGTCGTATTATAACAGATTCAAGGGAGTTTGTGGGGATTCCATTCTCAAGAGATGATTGTAATGGGATAGCAGCTCCTATGTTTAAGGAAATTGTGATTTGTGGGGCGTTTCTATGCCAGTCATTCACTTCATCTAGTAAGGTTAATGATGAAGCTTGATGAATCCTCTGTATTTCTGGATCATCGACATCGTAGTTTGAAAGAGGTTCGGTTTTTAAATTTTGTAACTCTACTTCTGGAATCTCTTTACCTGAAACATTCTTGGTGAATCCTATTGGTAAAAGTGCAAGAGATACCTCTTTATCAGGATTCAAGTCAAGGAGTGTATTTACTGGTTTGTCTACAAATCCAACGATGACTTTGGCAGCCAGATCATGTACAGAACTTATAGCAAGTGTATTTGCGATTATTGTTCCACAGTCCCAAAACGCATGACGATATCCCCGTGTTTGGTACTTGACTGTGTTTCTTGTAAAGATGTCTGTGTAAACCAGAATCACAGGGGCATGTTCTGTATTAATATCATTTCCAGTAGCTAAAACAAGTACACCCCTATAATCTCCTTTTAGTAGTTGTCGTAGTTTCATTTCTTTGGGATCAAAATGATAGACTCCAGCTTCAAGACCTGGAATGTCTTGGCATACAACATAAAGTTCTATATGATATAATGCGCCGGTACAGGCAGCAGCTCGAAATTCTACATCCCCTATTCCAGAAAAATTAATAGTTTTTGTAATTCCACCAGAAAAGTAAAGTATCCTTGCAAGAACATTCAGGTCAGGAATTTGTCTTCCTTCTTTCAATTTGATATTGGCTGAAATTGCTTTCATGGTAGAGACGCCTTTTTCTGATTTTTCAAGTGGCAAGGCAGTGGAGGGAAGGTCTTTGTATATTTTGTATGGGTATGGCTTGCTGGCAGGATTATAGAAATGAAAACGGCTCATCAGTGAGCCATTAGGATGTTTAGTACCATTATGATAGTGCCAAGCAATCTCAATATTCTTATTCATATCCATATTTCATTAAGAAAGTACGCTAAAAGTATAGTGGAAATAATAATGTCATCTGAAAACAAAGAACAGATTAAGCAACTTAGGCAAAAGATAGAGCTAAACAAGCAGATAGTAAATAGTTTAAAGGAATTTTTTGGAACATATCTTTCTAATTTTCTCAAACAATATCGAAACGAGAAAGCTAGACATGATGAAAAGTTAAATAAAATTTTGGAGCGACAAGATAGGATTTATCAAAAATTTCATGAATTAATGAAACAGTATTGAATCATGTCTGAAAACCCTAATGAAAAAATCATATTGGAATTGAAAAACAAAATTCAACATCAAGAAAAAGTTATCACTACAATAAGAGAATTTTTTTCATCAAACTCTGAATTTATCAAACTTTACAGAAAAAACTCACCTGAATTATATCCTGAAATGGAAACCCTCTTAGATAAACAAGAAGCAATATTCCAAAAGTTTGAGTCAGCAATGAATGGTATATAGACTTGTAAAGTCAATACTTTGCATTGGATTTCATGCTAGAGGAGGAATTGATTGATTTAGCTACATTCTGTCTTCAAAATTCTGATTCTAGTGAGGTAGATGAAAAAAAGAAACGAATTTCCCAAGTCGGCAAAGAGATTTATGATGATGGGGGCGTAGATGCCTTAGAGAATTTCTTTTTTGTAATAGAAAATAGGATTAAAGAGGAAATAGGCCAAGATCCAAAACCATTCCGTTCATTATGGAATGGTCTTGACGATAATTGGAAGTACTGAACCTAAATTTTACAGCAACATAAAATTCAAAATCAAATCTAATGAGAACACTGGAAACCCATGTCAACTCTATGGCGGGTCTAGAGGGATTCGAACCCTCGACAGCCGGATTAAGAGTCCGGTGCTCTACCTGGCTGAGCCATAGACCCAACAAAATTTGCAACCGTTAGAGTCGTATTAACTTTGAGTTGAGATTAAAAAAATTCTAGTGTGATACTTTTGCTTCAAGTTCACTGTTTTTTTCTAAAATTGCGGTAAGTACAGTTGATATTGGAACATTATTCATCTTTTTCTTTTCTGCTAAGAGTTTTTGGTATGCATCTAATGTGATGTATACTGGTATTGAACCGTTTCCTTCTAGCAATCCTCTTACCTTAAAAAGCGCAGTTTCCATTCCACGTTCTGCAGATTTTGCAAACTTTGCCTTATCCATGATAATTCCTAATGGACCAAATGGCATTTCATAATCTACTGTCATGATGACTCTGGTAAGATTGCCACCTAATGACTTGAATTCATTTGTGATTTCCCATCTCTTAAATGGGCCCTCGATCATTTTTGCAGATATTCTTTCTTCTCTAACAAATTCGGTTGTTTCACAATCCCACTCTAATCTTTTACCGTTAAAATCGCCAATAATTCTAAATGTTGTGCCAACTCCCATTCCGTCCTTGATGTCCATTGGAATTACAGTCATTCCAACGCCTTTGTCTGACATCTGATCAGAAACGTGTTCAGGTCTTGCAAAATAGGTAAAGACTGTATCAATAGGTGATTTAATGTCAATAGATTTGCTTACAACGGTCAACGCTTGGATGTTTCGCCAGTCTGGATTTAAAGGTTTTGTCAATTTTTTGATTTGAAATTCCTTTACAATATATTCAATGGAAGTTAATCATATTTCGAAAATGACAAATGGCTTTTCATTTTTTGTTTTAGGGTTTTTAGTTTTTTTATCGATCCCCTTAATTGATGAGGCAGATGCACACTCATTGTTTAATTCCGCAGAACAGATAATTGGTGGTTATAGGGTTCAGATTGCAACATTACCAGAGTTTCCCAATGTTGGAGAAAAATCTCAGATTATTTTTCAAGTACAAGATGTTGATTTTAATGAATTAGATAGATTCACAATGGGAGTTCGCGTTTTCTTTAATGATGAATTGGTAGATGAGATTAAACCAAAGTCTCACCAGGGAGGACATTGGCAAACCGATTATGTTTTTGAAAGATCTGGAAATCACATTTTTAGGGTGGATTTGTATGATTTAGCAAAAAATGGAGGGGTACTAACATACACGTTTAACATGAGTACACAATCTCCATTTGGCTACATATTTTTTTTCAGTATAATGACAGGTAGTGTTATTATCGCTATAGTTTTAGTATATATCTATCTCCCAAACAGGTTTAGAAAATTAAAATCAAAATTCTAAACTCTAGTTTCGAATGTGTTTTTGTCTAGTCTGAAGGCAAACAGAGTAGTAAGTAGAACCATGGCAAACAGAAGAATTCCAATTCCAAAATGAATAGCGACTAAAATAGCATGAAGTTTTAAATCAATCACAATAGCGCCTAAGGTAATTTGAGTAACAACAAAAATTGCTGCTAAGGTGCTTGTCACCTTTATTTTTCTATCAGAGTTTTTGGCAATCCAACTACCAATTGTTATAGCAACAACCAAGATACCAGTAATAGCTGCAATTAATCTGTGTGTCCATTCAATAAAATATTTCTCATTTGGAAATATACCACTAGGACATAAAGGCCAGTCAGGACATGTAAGACCCAAGCCAGCTGCAGAAATATATCCTCCAATAAACATCAAAGTGTACAGAATTATTAACGATGTGAGTGAAAGATATTTTAAAATCAATATTATTCTACAATAAAGGTTGCTTGCATTCCTTGTAATGCATGGCCGGGAACAGTACAAATGTAATAGTATCTACCAGGTGCTCCAGCTACGAAAGTGATCTCTCCCGATTCGCCTGGTTTTAATGGGTTTGTTGCTGCTTTAATTGCAGAGTTCCACACAATTGAATTTAGTTCTTCAGGATTTGTTACAACCCCAAATGCATGAAATGATTTTCCTGTATTGGTTACTGTGATTGTTACCTCATCACCAGAATTTACTCTAATTTCTGGATTGTGTCCTTCTTCTCCAGGAAGAGCATTAAATGCCAAATTCCTAAAATCATCGGACTCGACGAAATCAAGTTCGAATTTATGACTTACTCCTGTTGGTTCTGCGGCCTCTCCACTTGGAGGAGCTTGAGCTGCACCAACGATGATTTTGCCCTCCATTCCTTGTGCCCTATGGCCAGGAACAGTACATATGTAATAGTAAACTCCCTCCTCTGATGGAATAAATTCTGAGATTCCTCCTTTTTCAGGTATTAATGGATTGTTTGCAGAAGCAATTTGTGATCCTGAAATAATAAAACCAAATCCTTCTTCTTCTTGTGTTACTCCAAATGCATGGAAGGATTTTCCACCATTTGTAACATCAAAGATGATCTTATCACCTACGTTGGCACGGATTTCCGGATTGTGATCCGCTTCTCCTGGTAATGCATTAAACGCAAGTGTTCTAAAATCAGAAGACTCTACAAATGTTAGTGAAACATTGATGTCTTTTCCAGTTACAACAGCTGGCGGTGCTGTTTCTGCAGCTCCCATTTGTGTCACAGCTGGTGGAATAGATATCCAGTAATCCCACATGCTAAAGAAGATAATTCCTCCTATAATGATGATACCTAACATGATTGCCATCATCTTTACTGCTCTTTCAGGACTTGTTCTAAAAATTGGATGCTCTAGTTCTCCTAGTGGATGTTCTGTTTCTGTTTGACTCATTAAATTCACTTAATCATGATGCGGAGTTTTTTGCTGGTATGGGTAATAGTATTTGCCACCTAATTCGAATGGGTCTTCCATGTTGGCTGGTTTGCCTTTTCCCATACTATAGACAAAGTTTACTAACCAAACCGCAGCTCCTATTGCAAGTAAAATTGCGCCAAAGGTTGCAATCTGGTTCATTATAATCCATTCAGGAATGGGCGGATAGTCATAAATTCTTCTTGGCATTCCAAATAAGCCAAGTACATGTTGTGTAAAGAATACCATAATAGCTCCAATAAATGAAATAATAAAGTGAATCTGACCCAGTTTCTCGTTATACATTCTTCCTGTAACATAGGGGAAAATATAGTAGGCAAAACCAAATGTAGCAAATGCGATGGTTCCCATCACAAACAGGTGGAAGTGACCCACAACCCAATAGCTATCATGTGTGACAAAGTCCAAAGGCATTGCAGAATTAACTACACCTCCTGCTCCTGCTGCGAAGAATAATGCAATTGCACCAACTGACCACAACATAGGAGTTTTAAACTTGATTCTACCACCCCACATTGTAGCCAAGAAGTTGAAAATATGCATTGCAGATGCTGGAACAGCTGCCAAAGTTCCAACCATAAAAACTGTTTTTTCTGTAAATGACATACCTGTTGCATACATGTGATGAGCCCAAGAAGCAAATGACACTATAGCTATCAATACAAAGGCAAAGACACCTGAGCTATGACTGAAAATGGGTTTCCTTGAAAATCGGGGAATTATATCATACATGAATCCAATTGCTGGAATTACAAGTACGTATACTTCGGGATGAAACGTAAACCAAAACATATGAGAATAAGCAATTGGATCACCCCCCATTGCAGGATTAAAAAAACCTGAAACCCCAAGTCTATCAGTAAGCAACATTAGGAGTGCGGCAGCGAAGGTGGGAATTGCAACAAGAATAATCAACGAAGAGGTCAGGAATGACCATGCCAATAATGGTAATTTTGATAGTGGCAAGTCAGGATGTTTACATTTCATTATAGTAACTATGAAGTTAATTGCACCAAGAACTGATGAAATGCCTAGAATCTTTAATCCAAAGATCCACATGTCTGCAGCAGGTCCTGGAGCACTAATTATTGAGTAAGGGGGTTGTGCATACCAGGTAAAGTCAGCAAATCCAAGCCAAACCAAAGCAGCGGCCGGAGGAATCATCCAAAATGCAATTGCATTGAGTTTTGGATAGGCCATGTCTTTATACCTCACCATAATTGGAACAAAGTAGTTTCCAGCTGCAGATGCAAACGGTAGGATAAAAAGGAAAATCAAAGTTGTGCCATGAACAGTAAACATTCTGTTATATGTCATAGAATCTGTTATGATTTGCGCACCTGGATAAAATAGCTCTAATCTCATTGCAAGAGCTAATACGCCACCCATAAAGAAGAACGCAAGGGATGTGATCAAATAAAGTAATCCAATATCAGTGTGATGAGTCGAGAACATTATTTGCCAAATAGGTCGTGGTTTTTGCAGTTCTAGTACCATATTTTATCTCCTTTGAATGACTCGATTTTTAACAATAATTAGATTTAGTATCATATTGCTTCCTCAACATAGAGTTTTGCTCTCATGTTATAATGAATTAATCCACAATATTCCCTGCATTGGATTTCAAACTCACCTACTTCGTCAGGTGCAAACCAAACTATGTTTATTCTACCAGGTACAGCATCCATTAGTACTACATAATCATGAATGTTAAATGAATGAATAACATCTTTTGAGGTTACCTCAAACTTGTAGGCTTTGCCTTTTACCAGATGAAGTTCTCCAATCTCTTTTGTTCCATCCTCGTGTTCAAAAGACCAGAACCATTGTTGACCAGTGACCTTGATAACTTGAGCATCTTCAGGTACTTCCTCAACTAGTCTTTCAATATTCCATGCTTCTGCTCCAACCCAAACAAGTAATGCAACTACTACGCCTATGTATACCCATTCTGGCCAGTTACCATGCTCTGACAACTATTTACCACGCTCCACTCTCTTCATATTTTGTTGGTTTAGCCTTTGGATTTGATTCCCTAAATCTGATACACAACCAAACCAAAGTTCCAGAAACTACAGCTCCTATTGTAAATGCTACTACCATCAACCTGAAAAATAGATTCCAAATCTCTACTCTCCGGTTAAGATATTTGCCGGGTTCCTCTTGCCCAAATGCGTATTCTAATGTTGGAATAATGAAAAGAACGGTTAAGACCAAAAGTAACCCAATTGTGTTCCTCATTATCAGTTGATTTGTCGTGACCTGAATTTTCTATTTAAGGGTTTTGAAGATTTCCAGCTACCATTCTTGATCGAATCGAGCAGGATCCATAACATTGATTGCTTTAACAGATAATTTTCCTCCTGCTTCTCTAAAAATTGTAAGAGAGCCATTTGCAATTATCAATTCAAACAAAGATTGTGGTTTCAAATCCATTACTGAGGCAAGCATTGATTTGATTGGGTCCATGTGAGTTACAAGAACAATATTTTCATTAGGATGCTCATTTAAAACATGATCAACCATACTCTGTATTCGTTTACTAACTTCATAAAATGTTTCGACCCCATTGTGGGCAATTTCAATTTGACCCTCATAGAATTTCAAGAAAACATTTCCATGGCTTTTAAAAATTTCATCATGTAGTAATCCTGTGAATTTTCCCATATCAAGCTCAATTAATCTCTCATCAATTTTGCAATCAACGGAATTGTGTTCTGCAACAATTTCTGCAGTTTTTTGGGCTCTTTCGATTGGACTAGTATAAACTGCAGAAATATTCATTGGTTTGAGAAACTTTGCTATTGTTTTTGCTTGATTTATTCCCTTTTCTGTAAGTGGTACACCAGGTGTCCTGCCAACCAGCATCCCTTCTGTGTTGTTTTTTGCCTGGCCGTGTCTAAGAAAAATTATTGAACCCAATATCGATTCGGATTGCAAATAGAGATAATAATAAGATTGCCAGATCGAAGTAAATGAAAATTGGGATCGTTGGTGGAACTGGGGGAATGGGAAAAGGTTTCGCAGTACGATGGTGTGTTAATCATGACATTTTGATTGGTTCACGGGATGCCAAAAGAGCTGCAAATTCCGCTAAAGAATACGAAAACCTTGCAAAAGAAGTTCATGTACAAATCAATGGCAGCATAAAAGGAAATGATAATGATTCAATTGCAAAAGAAAGTGATGTGTTGATTCTGTCAATTCAATATGAAAATACAGAATCAGCGTGCTCTCAATTACTTCCACAAATTAAAGATAGTTGTATTGTGGTGTCACCAATAGTTCCAATGACAAAAACGGATCGTGGTTTTGAATTCATACCATTAAAAGAAAATAAACCGTATTCATTTCAGATTGTTGAAAAATACATGAAAGACAAATCTAAACTTGTTTCAGCATTTCATGTCATATCTGAAAAAAAATTGGCAGATCCTACCATATCATTAGATTGTGATATTTTTGTCTGCGGGGATGATATGGATGCAGTTAATGTTATTAACGGATTAATCAAGGAAATCAAAGGGTTACGGCCAATTTATTTGGGGCAAGGTGCATTGTCTTATTTTGCAGAGATGGCAACGCCATTATTGCTAAATGCAATGATCAAAAATAATCTAAAGAATCCAGGAATAAAAATTGCATAGATCATATTTGTAAAACAATGAATCCAGAATATTACCGTCGTGGAAGAAACTGGTACACTGCGATGGGAACTCTTTTCATTGTCGTGGCCTTGATAGTTTTAGTACGCCAGCTAATCCTATGGGGTCCTGAATTTGTTCTTGATTTTTTGCTAAATTCAGAATTAACTAATGAAAAGGTGTCAATTGCCATGATTCTATTTGCAGCTTTTTTGATTGGACTAGGGTTTAGAAAAAAGCATGACCAAACGAGATGAATTTTTAAAAACTCAAAAAGTATTACGACTTGCAACAATTGATCAAAGAGGAAAACCACACATTGTTCCTGTATGGTACTGGTTTGATGGAAAAAAATTCTACGTAGGTACCAACACCAGAACAGAGAAAGCCAAAAATGTAAAGAAAAACAAACTCGTTAGTTTCTGTGTTGATGTTGGAATACATTCTCCCCAAATTTATGGTGTGATGGGAAGAGGTACTGCAAAACTTGTAGTTGATAAAAATAGAGTTTCAAGACTTGCAAAAAAAATTCTAAAAAGATATTTTCGAACACTGGAAAATAAATCTGCAAAAGAATTATTTGATGAAACTGATTGTATTTTAGAGATAACTCCAAAAAAGCTGTCAGTTTGGAGTTATTGACTCACAAATTCTTCTATTTTATCCAAGGCAGAAGCTAGGGTTTCTATGCTTGGTAAAAATACCAGCCTGAAATGTTCACTTCCATACTTTGTTCCAAATCCAGAACCATGAACAGCAAGAACGCCTTTTGATTCCAGCAGACTTAGAACAAATTCTTTATCTGAGCCATAGTTGTTGTTTTCAATTTTGGGAAACACATAGAATGCTCCTTTTGGATTAGAACATGATAATCCTTGAATACTGTTTAGCCTTTTTACTACAAAGTCTCTTCGCTTTTTTAGCTCAGAAACATATTCAGAAATGTAGCCCTGAGGACCTCTTAGTGATTCTAATGCAGCATGTTGAACTGGTAGATTTGTTGCAATTCGCACCCTTGCAAGCTTTGGTAGGTGTTCTCTAATATCATCAAGTTTTGGTGATTTGTTAAAGGCGAGATATCCAATTCTCCATCCAGACATTAAATGTACTTTAGAAAAACCGTTCAAGATT
Organism: Nitrososphaerota archaeon; assembly: GCA_022564515.1. Taxonomy (GTDB): domain Archaea; phylum Thermoproteota; class Nitrososphaeria; order Nitrososphaerales; family Nitrosopumilaceae; genus DRGT01. The sequence goes on along the minus strand of JADFLH010000026.1, from coordinate 2,336 downwards.
ATTACCGGAGAATCACCAGCAACCTTTCCGATTCCTACAAATTTTTCATCAAAAACAATCTGATCATAAATCTCATCACAAAGAATGTAGAGATTGTGTTCATTTGCAATATCTACTAATTCTTTCAGAGATTTTTCACTGAATACAACTCCGGTAGGATTATTTGGACTAATAAGACAAATTGCAACTGATTTTGATGTAATTTTAGAACGAATGTCATCAATATCAGGAGTAGAATTATTCATGTCAACTGCAAATTCAACTGGAATGCCACCACGCAGCCTTACGTATGAAGCATATGGGGGATAATATGGACCAGGTAGTAAGACTTCATCTCCTGCTTCAACAATAGACGAGATTACCATATCAAGTCCTTCCGAAACTCCGTTTGTTACAAGAATATCATCACCATCAACCGAAAGTCCTTTGGAATGTTCTTTTTCAGCAATTGCATCTCGTAATTTAGGAATTCCTTCTGACGGCGAATAATAGTTTTCATTATTTCTGACAGCTTTTATCAAAGCTTCTTTGACATTGTCTGGTGGGTGAAAACCATACTGAGCGGGATCACCAATGTTAAAATATTCTATTTTTTTTCCTTGCTGTTCTAACTTTCGTGCAACAACAACGATATCTCTAATTGCATATTCTACACCTATTACTTTCTTTGAAACTTTCAAAGTGTCTAGACAGATATTTTAGCCCGTTAAATTCTTACTTTTTTGGACTCGTAGCACAGTCAGGACAGTGCGGGCGGCTTCGGACCGCCAGATCGAGGGATCGAAGCCCTCCGAGCCCTGTTAATCAAAATCAGTTTATCTTATCTTATTTATGAAAGAAAATTCTATTTTGGGTGATGAAAAAACTATCTTTGTTCAAAATAGGTTTGGTTTTGAGCATAATTGGTACTGTAGGTGTAGGAATAATATTCTCTGAAGGTGAAAAAGTTTTTCAAAGTTTTCAACTTGATGTGGCACAAACCACATCACTAGGTTTGAAATTGCAAAATTCAGGAATCGGTTTTTACAAAGTATCTCTTCCAGAATTAGGAGATGCGGTTTTTATTCAAATTCTTGATTCAGATGAACATATAATAGCTGATAAAAAAATTGAAACAAAAACAGTTGTGGACTATTTTGATTTTTCAAATTCTGGAGTTTATATTCTTAGAGTAACAAATCTTTCAGATCATTCCATCCAAATAGGAATAGAGTTTGGAGATACTAATTCATCACAGATGAAATATTTTGGATTTTCACTATTTGTGGGAGTTTTGTTAATGATGATTTCAGGTTATAGACAATTGAAAAATTACAAAATTGCACAGCCTGATGAGAAAATCTCATAAATTGACAGGCACAAAATAGTTGCGCCTACAAATAATGAAAGGTTAAACCCAAGCCAGCAAGTTGCAAAAATAAGTGTCATTATTGAGAATGGCATAATTTTTTTGAGTTTTTGATTCTTGATTGATTTAATTATCAAAAATCCACCAAGTGCAGAAAGTAGCAGGCCAAGCTCAAGTGGCTGATGTGACCAAGACAGTAAACCATCAATTCCAAAAACATCGTGAGAGATGGAATCAACAAAACCAGCTATGATTTGAATGACAGAGCCAACAATAATTATTTTGATTCCCTTTTTCAGATTTCCATGAGTTTGTTTTTTAATTAGAAGAATTGTTCCTAATATTGCACCACCAGCCATCATTATAACGCCCATGTATACTGCAATATGTTGTATTGTCCAAAAAAATTCAGGTTGTTTTAAAATGTGAGAAATAGCATCCCATATCCCTGCTGAGATCATTACAACTGTTCCAAAAATTGTTAAAATAGAAACAATGGATATGATTAATTGCGATTTTAAAGAAAACGAGTCTGATAATTTCTGAATTAAAGACACAGCTAACATTTCTAGTTGAATATTTAGTATGATTAATGTTTTTCAAATAAATGAATTACAACATTTTACCCCATATGATCAAATCATTAACTATATTAGATGAAGATTATCACGAAAATTTATGAGTCCAGGCATTGGATTAATGAAACGAAGGCTTGAAAAGGAAAAAGATGCAACTTCCTTAGCAGTTTCTGGAATTGCAAAAAACTACAACACTTCAACAAATCAAATTAAAACCTTAGAAACAAAATATGATGAAGATTCTGGAGACTGGTATGTTGCTCTAGGCTGGGAGGACAAAAAAGCAATCATAAAAATGGACTCTGTAAAAGGAACCATAACAGAGATCAAAGAAATTTAATTATCAATAATCCATGTGATTGTAATATGACAAATGCTATCGTTATTGGTGGCTCAAGAGGAATTGGCAA
>JADFLH010000003.1 GCA_022564515.1 Nitrososphaerota archaeon | reverse complement strand
TTGGTTCCAAAAATTCGCTGATTCTTTTGCATAATCAATTTTTTCACCCTTTTTATCTTTCAGGAATAATTCATAACAAAATTTTTGATATTCTTCATCAATTTCTGGAGGAAAATGAAACTCTTCGGCCTTGCCCATATAATCTAATAATACAACCATAGCAGAAAAAGTATTTCTAAAAACTCAAAAGGGAACTAGGTTATTTTGATTTTTGATGCTTTTCAATCAAATTAAGAAAAACATCCGTTACATAAAATACAAGGAAAAATTCTTGAATATACAACGGATTTAACATTTGATACAAACTGTGAATGAAAGACGATGAAATCTTTGATTATGTTATTAAAGAAAACTGGATTTTAGTCACAAATTACATGAGGTGTTCTTTAAAAACAGCACTTGCAAACCATCTCTTTAGATTCTATGATAAAGAACCAAATAAGACATACCAGATTAATGCAAAAGAAACTCAAGACGCTATGAAATTTAGTGATTCAGCAACCTTCTATTTATTAGAAAATGATGAGGTGATAATTCCTTAATTTTAGGAAACTCGCATTAACCATACAATTTATTAGTAGATTAACGACATTTTCCGTTTATCCATGGGACATCGTAGACATAGTCAACCACGCCGAGGAAGTCTTGCATACCTCCCTAGGGGACGAGCTAAAAGTATGGAAGCAAGAATCCGTGGCTGGCCCGAAATTTCTTCCAAAGAGCCAAAATTACTGGCACATGCAGGTTTCAAAGCAGGTTGTATTCAAATTGTAAGTATTGATGATCGTGAAAAAATTCCAAATTTTGGAAAACAACTTGTTAATCTCGGTACAGTTCTTGTAACTCCACCACTCTTAGTACTGGGGATTCGGGGATATTCTAAAGACTCAAATGGTCATCATGCAGAATTTGATGTTTACTATGAAGAAATTCCAAAAGAAATCATAAAACACATTTCTCTAAAAAACAAAGAAGGGGCAATAGAAAAAGCGGAAAAAATTCTCCCGAAAATTAAAGAAATTTTTGCAATTGTTGCTATCTTGCCACATACTGTAGCGCTTGAACAAAAAAAACCCTATGTCTTTGAAGTTGCAGTTAAGGGAGGAGACGTTCAAAAACAATTTGCTTTCGTAAAAAACATTTTAGGAAAAGAGGTAAAAATTGATCAAGTTTTTGAAACAGGAGCAGGTGTAGATGTTGCTGCTATTACCAAAGGAAAAGGATGGGCAGGGGTAATTATTAGGTGGGGAGTTAAAAGAAAACAACACAAATCAAGAAAAACCGTAAGAGAAGTAGGCACTCTAGGTCCCATCTCTCCATCAAACGTCATGTATACTGTACCCAGAGCAGGTCAACGAGGTTTTCATCAAAGAATAGAATATAACAAGCGAATTATGGTTATTGGCAACACTGAAAATGGCGATTATAAAATAAATCCATCGGGAGGCTACAAACATTTTGGTTTTGTGAAAGGTGATTACATTATTCTAAAAGGTTCAGTACCAGGCACATATAGAAGACTAGTTAAATTAAGGTCACAGATTAGAAACATTACTTCCAAGATTGTCAAACCAAATATTTTGGAGCTTGTGATTTGATGAAAGCTGTGACATTATCTATAGATGGTACAAAAGAAGGCGAAATGGAATTACCGCTTATATTTTCCACCCCATTTAGAAGGGATCTTATTCACAAGGCATACACTCATCTAAATTCTCATCAATTTCAAAGACAGGGAAGACATCCCACTGCTGGAATGGACAACTCAGCTGACTCACTTAATCCACCCACTGGTCATGGTCGAGCAAGAATAGCTCGGATGAAGGGTGGAGGCGGTGGACGTCAAGGCCAGGCAGGTGAAGTAGCTTCAATTAGAGGTGGAAGACAAGCCCATCCCCCAACAGTTGACAAAGTCATCTATAAGAAAATCAACAAAAAAGAAAACAGACTTGCATTATGTTCTGCTATCGCAGCAACGGCATCAAAAAAATTAGTGGAAGCAAGGGGCCATAAAATAGAAAAAATCGAAACTTTGCCCATCATTGTTTCAGATAAAATAGAATCAATTTCTACAGCTAAGGAGATGCGCAAATTACTTGACGCACTTCATCTCACTCAGGACATTGATAGATTAAGAACCAGAAAAGCAAGAACGGGAAAATCTGCGTTAAGAGGAAGGGGGAAAAAGATAGGGAAAAGTGTTCTTTTTGTTACAAAAACTTCTGCTGAACTTGAAAAGGCTTGTGGTGCATTTCCAGGAGTGGAGACAAAAGTTGTTAAAAATCTAAGCGTTTTGGATTTAGCACCTGGTTCAGATCCTATTAGACTTACAGTTTTTTCCAAGAATGCCATGAAAGAAATTGAAAAAATAAAATCCCCACATTTGGAGTTAATGGTGAAGGTTAAATGAACGTTGAACAAGCCATGAAAATTATCATAAAACCATATGTTACTGAAAAAACATTTGCTATGGTTGAGAATGAGAATAAGATTTGTTTTATTGTTGAAAAATCTGCTCGTAAACCAGAAATTATTGTAGCAGTTAAGACACTCTACAATGAAAAAGCTACTAAGGTCAATACTGCAAGGACCGTTTATGGGAAAAAGGCATTTGTTCAATTTGAAACTACAGCTAAAGCTAGAGACTTGGCTACAAAAATAGGAATGCTATAATATGGCCCGAAAATCCTCACTAATTACAATAAAGGAGAGAGAAAATGGCTAAAAAGTTTGATTACCGTGGAATTCCCATTTCGGAATTGGAATCAATTTCAATGGAAAAATTATTTCAACTGTTTACAGCAAGGCAAAGGAGATCCCTTACTAGAGGAATTACTGATGGAAAAAGAAAATTAATCGAAGATATCAAGGCGACAAAGGCGAATAAAAACAAGAATGCAATTAGGACTCATCTAAGAGATTTGATTGTTTTACCCTATATGGTTGGCGTTACAATAAACATATTTTCAGGAAAGGAGTTTGTTCCCATTAAAATTGCTCCTGAAATGATAGGACATTATCTAGGAGAGTATGTCATTACAAATAAACGAGTCCAACATGGGGCTCCCGGTGTTGGGGCTTCCCGTTCAAGTCTTTATGTACCATTAAAATGATTATTATGGGTCGATTTGATTATGCATTTCAGAATTATGATTCTACTCGACATGTTCGTGCCTCCATTAGAGAAAAACAAATATCACATAAACATGCAAGAGAAATTGCTGTTAAATTAAAAGGTCTCTCAATAGACAAAGCTAGAGATTATTTGCAAAGTGTCATACGCCTTCAGCGAGCAGTTCCATTTAAGAGATACAAAAACCAAGTGGGTCACAAATCAGATCCTGGAGTTATGTCAGGTCGCTATCCTAGAAAATCAGCAATTGAATTTATCAAGTTACTTGATAACTTAGAAGCTAATGCAGAATACAAAGGTATGGATTTAGACAGATTGAAAATTGTTAATGCAACAGTCCACAAAGGAGTGTTAATCAAACGATTCATACCACGTGCAATGGGAAGAGCCACACCAAAAAATAATGTGTTGACTCATGTAGAGATGGTAGCTCAGGAGCTCTAAAAAATGTCAGCTGTGAAAAATGTAATTAAAGATAACTACAACATGATGCTGCTCGTGGATTATCTAAAAAACAAAATAAAAGATGCAGGTTTTTCGCATGCTGAAATTTCAAAAACACCTACAGGTACTAGAGTTGCTTTACATGTAACAAGACCTGGGATTGTAGTTGGAAGAAAAGGTGTTGGCATTAGAGAATTAACGGAAATACTTGGTGAAAAGTTTGAATTAAAGAACGTACAAATTTCGGTAAATGAAGTTTCAAAACCCGAACTTGTACCAAGTGTTATGTGTACTAGAATGGCATCTCATATTGAACGCGGTACTGCATTTAGGAGAGCTACAATGTGGACTATGCAATCAATAATGGATAGTGGAGCAATGGGTGTACAAATTACAATTTCAGGAAAGCTACGTGGTGATCGTTCTGCATTTGAAAAACATACTGCCGGAATTTTGCCTCGAGCAGGCCATCATGCAGATGTCATTGTTACTGATGATATTGCACATGTTAAGACACCAATGGGTTTAATTGGAATCAAAATTCGAATAGCAAGAAAAGAGAAATTTGTACCGGAATTTGAATTAAAGAAAGAACAGGAAAAGATACTAGAAACCGAGCAAACAGTAGACAGCGAAACCGAAAAATTAAGCGATGAAACAGAAAAAGAACATAAACCAAGTACAGAAACCGAGCAAACAGTAGACAGCGAAACCGAAAAATTAAGCGATGAAACAGAAAAAGAACATAAACCAAGTACAGAAACCGAGCAAACAGTAGACAGCGAAACCGAAAAATTAAGCGATGAAACAAAAGAAAAAGAACATAAACCAAGTACAGAAACCGAGCAAATTTTAATTGAAGAGGAAAAAATGAAAAAATTAGAAACATTAGAAGAAGAAGAGGAGGAATTAAAGTAATGGCCAGAATTAAAATGAAAACTGTTAAAGCATTAAATGAAAAAGATCTTTATGATCGAATGCAACAAACAAGAGGCGAACTTAGAAAATTAAAAACCGAAGCTGCAAAAGGGACATTACGTAAAGAAAGTGGCAAAATGAAACCATTAAGACGTGATATTGCAAGAATTTTAACAAGACTAAGTGAGTTAAAAAAACAATGATCACACCTGAAAATATTGTAGTACATGAATTGATTGGCTTAGAAACTGAGATAGTTAATTCTTCAAATAAAGAGATACTGGGATTAAAAGGGATTATTGTTGATGAAACAAAATTTATGTTTGTAATTAAAACCTCAAATGGTTTCAAAAAAATTCCTAAAGAACAAAATGATTGGAAATTTTCTGTTCAAAGCGAGGAAATTGTTTTGCATGGCTCAAATCTTTGTAAGAGGCCTTTCGATAAAGTAGGGTTTAAGTTTTGACAAAAAACATTGGTCTACAAATAAAGGCGCCAAAAAATGAATGCTCTGATATGCATTGTCCATTTCATGGCAATTTGCCAGTTAGGGGAAAATTATTTGATGGAAAAGTTTCTAGTGCAAAGGCAAAACAAACAGTTACACTTGAAAAGGAAAACCCAGTCTATATCAGTAAATTTAGAAGATATGCCAGAGGTAAGAGTATGATTCATGCACATTTACCTGCGTGTATAATCACAAAGGAGGGAGATCACGTTCTTGCAGCCGAATGCAGACCAATCTCAAAATCAGTATTTTTTGTCGTAGTGGAGGTTAGAAAGTAGTGTCACAAGGTAGGAGTCGTGGAAAAGTAAAGGGAGTTGAAGAATTTAGACACTATGTAACAAGAGCATTGCCAGTTGGTGCACAAATCACCTGTGCAGACAATTCTGGAGCAAAAATTTTAGAAATTATTATGGTTCACAAAATAAAGACAAGGGTTTCAAGACTGCCAGCTGCAGCCGTTGGAGATTATGTTAATGTGGTAGTAAAGAAAGGACCAGCCAAACTAAGGAATGAAGTTCATGGTGCTATAATTGTTCGACAAAAATATGCGATTCGAAGATTAAATGGGGTAAGAGTTACTTTTGAAGATAATGCTGCAGTTCTTGCTACTCCTGAAGGCGAGATGAAAGGAACGGTCATTAAAGGTCCTATTGCTATAGAGGCCTCAGAAAAATGGCCAAGATTAGCAAATTTAGCATCGATGGTGGTATAATATGAAACCTACTAAAGCACGAAATTATCAAATTTATCGTGCTCCTCACGCAAGAAGAAGCAAGCAGCTTGGCAGTCCGCTATCACAAGAGCTTCGTAAAAAATATGGAAAAAGATCAATGAGGGTGATTTTAGGCGATACTGTAAAAGTTCTACGAGGAGAATATCGTGGCATTGATGGTAAAGTATCAAAAATCTCAACTCAAAGTGGAAACCTTGCGATTGAAGGAGTAAAGAAAGAAAAAAGTAAAGGCGAAAAATTTGATGTTCTCATTAAAACCTCTAAGGTAATAATTACTGGTCTAAACTTGGATGATCATTGGCGCAAAACAAAATTACAAGGAAAGGAACCAAAAACAACACCAAAAGAAACTAAGAAAGAACTAATAGAAACTAAGAAAGAAGAACCAAAAGAAACTAAGAAAGAACTAATAGAAACTAAGAAAGAAGAACCAAAAGAAACTAAGAAAGAACTAATAGAAACTAAGAAAGAAGAACCAAAAAAAGAAAAGATAAAAAAAGAACCGCCAAAAAAACCCGGAAAAACAAAGAAGAAAGAGCCTAAAAAAGTAACTAAGTCAAAACCTCGAAAAAAAAAGAAAGATGAAAAATAAAAATGGTTAGCATAGCTGGAAGTAAAAAACTGAAAAGACAAATGGCTCCATCATTCTGGGGGATCTCTAGAAAAAACAAAAGATTTGCCATTACAGTTAGGCCTGGATCACATTCTAAAGCTCGCTCCATTCCTACCGCAATCCTATTACGTGATATCCTAAAGATTGTAACCACACTAAGAGAAGCAAAATCAACAATTTATGGTGGAAAGGTTACAATTGATGGAGTTAAACGCAAATCTCTTCATCATTCCATTGGGTTGATGGACGTTGTTGAACTTGAAAATATATCAGATGTTTATCGATTTGTACCAAAGGACAGTAAAATTTTAAAACCATTAAAAATCAACGAAACTGAAAAAACAAAAAAACTTGCCAAAGTCATCAGTAAAACTTCGATTAAAGGTGGCAAGACTCAACTTGGCTTTCATGATGGTCGTTCCATGATTTCCGATATTGATGTTAATGTAGGGGATTCATGTTTGTTGGAAATTCCAAAACAAAAAATTCTTCAAGTCATAAAATTAGAACAAGATTGCCAAGTAATTGTTACGCGAGGAATAAATGCTGGTCAGATTGGCACAGTCAAAAAAATTGAAGGGGGCACGTTCAATCTTCCAAGACGGGTGTTGCTTGAATTGGGTGAAAGAAAGATTGAGATTTCAACAGAAATGATAATGGTAGTAGGGAAGGAAAAACCCGTTATACAAGTAGGATGATATCTTGACACAAGAAATTCAATCAGTAATGAAAAAAATTTCGCTTCAAAAAATTGTATTAAATATTGGTGTGGGTCAGTCAGGCGAACCCATCGAGATTGCAAAAAGAGCACTCAATCAAATCTCTGGTAAAAAATCATCAGAACGTGCTGCAAAAGCTACGCAAAGAGATTGGGGAGTAAGAAAAGGCGAACCAATTGGGGTCGCTGTTACAATTAGAGGTGATGATGCAAAAGCTCTTCTAAAACGTCTTTTGGAGGCTAAAGAAAATAAAGTTAGTAGCAGATCCTTTGATAATTTTGGCAATTATTCATTTGGAATTAAAGAACATATTGATATTCCAGGTATAAAATACGACCCACAAATTGGTATTTTAGGTCTTAATGCCTCAGTTTCACTTTCAAGACCGGGATTTAATATCAGAGTAAGAAGCAAACACAAAGCAAGCGTAGGAAAATCACACATAATTACAAAAGAAGAAGCACAGGACTTTTTTGTAAAAGAATTTGGAGTCGAGGTAGAATAATTGGCAAAAAATAGATCATACGAATTTACTGGAAGAAAGGAACACAAATTTGGACGTGGCTCAAGATGGTGCAAACGTTGTGGTGATTATACAGCTGTGATTCAAAAATACAAACTGATGATATGTCGCAGATGTTTCAGAGAAGTAGCTGAATCATTAGGATTTAAAAAATTTATGTGAGAATAATGCCAGCAACTAATATTTTAGCAAATTTGTTTGTAACATTATACAATAATGAAATGAGAAGAAAAGATGAATGTGTTGTGTTGCCAACTTCAAAGATTGGAAATGAAGTTCTCAAAACACTACAAAAAGATGGGTATATTGGGAAATTTGAGCACATTGATGATAAAAGAGGAGGAAAATTCAAAATAAAATTATTGGCAAAGATTACTAAATGTGGTTCAATATCGCCAAGATTCAAAGTAAAGAAAACGCAATTTCAACATTGGGAACAACAATACTTGCCCTCATATGCAGTAGGAATGTTACTTGTTACCACAAATCAAGGGGTTATGTCACATCATGAAGCAATTAACAAAGAGTTAGGAGGGTTTTTGATTGGATATGTCTACTAAACAGGTCGAAAAATTCCAAACTACTGTAGAAATTCCAGATGGAGTCACTGTTAAACTAAATAAAAGTATGCTGGAAATACAAGGACCGCTTGGTAAAACTTTCAAAAGCTTTAAAAAAATTCCTGTAAAAATTGAAATTAGTGGCAAAAAAGTTTTACTTAATGCACTAGGTACTAGAAAAAAAGATTATGCAATTCTCCATACGATAAGATCAATAATTAGAAATCTTTGTGAGGGAGTTGTTGAGGGATATACTCTAAAAATGAAGGTTGTATTTGCCCACTTTCCAATAACTGTAAAAACTAAAGACAGTCTTGTTGTGATAGATAATTTCCAAGGTGAGAGAGCACCAAGAATTGCAAAAATTGTTGGCAAGACAAAGGTTACACCAAAAGGTGAAGATGTCATAATCACTGGTCATGTTCTCACAGAGGTTACTCAAACTGCTGCAAACATTGAACTAAAAACAAAAATAAAAAACAAAGACGCTCGAGTTTTTCTTGATGGGATTTACGTTTTCGAAAAAACAAAAGGTATTGAAAAGTAGACATTTTTTGCCAGGTTAAATTAATTCAAAAATTATGGTTCTCGATCAAGAATTCAAAAAGCAAACTGTTCAATTAATTGAACAGACATTAAAGCTTTACAAATCTGCTGGCGCGTCACCAAGAATTGGTCAAGTTTGGAATGTCAAAAACATCGGAGATTTTCTTTGTGGTTTTTTTGTTGGTGAGATGATTGGGTCTGCCTTGAGTGCATTTCAAGTATTCCATAAGAGAGAGCCAACTGATGTTGAACACATGGAAATTGTTGATTTGGTTGAAAATTATTCTAAACTCATTCAAGAATTTTTTTTAAAATTCAACTGATCAAAGCAAAAAACAATCTTAGCAAGGATTAAATCGCATTTACCAAGGAACAAATCTGTTGCCGCCCTAGCTCAGCGTGGTAGAGCGTCGGACTGTTAATCCGTTGGTCGCCAGTTCAAGTCTGGTGGGCGGCGCTATATTGTTTCTAAACTCGAATTTTGAAACATTGATTATCTAAGGTCTTGATTTATCCGAAAGATTCTAAAAAATATATTTCTAAATTCGAATTTAGAAATATTGATCGTTTGATACCATTTAGTATATACAGTTAGACTAGAACGATCTAATATCTGATCGCATATTAGGAATAGTGCAGAAGGTTTACTTTGGCCAGAATTAGAAGGGCCAACAGATATTGTGTTGATTGTGGCGCAAGGCTTGTGTATTACCCGCGATTATCAAATCCAAAAGCCCCAAATGAATATAGAGTATTGGTGTATGCGTGCCCAGATTGTACTGATGATTTTGAAAGACCAAAAATGTTCTCAATAAAAAGAAACCAGGTAGAAGAACCACTAGAAACAGTAGAGATAGAGATAAATCAAATTAGGAAAAAGTTAGAATCTAAATAATTCCAAGGAATAGATAAGCGTGTATCCAGAAAAAGGCAAAAGCAATTTGTGGTTTTTGTTGCCCATTTTTATGGGACTAATTGGCGGGGTAATAGCATATTTTGTACTAAGGCGAGATGATCCCAAAAAAGGAAAAAATTGTCTTTACTTAGGAATTGTTTTGGCGATTATTGGAATTGCAATGAACATAATTTTTGGTGCTCAATTAATGGAGCTTGAACCTGAGTTTGGTATTAATATCTGAAATTTCTGTACTAAACTATACTGTGTTCTAGAATGGACTTTTTCCCATTTTCTTTTTTTATTCCTATAAGCTAAACCCCCACCATAAGATCAATGATTTAGTCATGACATGATTTTTTCAAAAATGCCATTTTTTATGGGGGGTTTAACACTTGTTCGTACATATAGCAAACAAACCCAAAACCACCTAGCTAGCCCAGCTAAAGTGGTATGATCTTTTTTTGTTACGAATAAAAGCTAAACCCCTAACACTTCATACGGTATTGTTGAATTCGACCAAAATTTATAATGCATTTCTACCCATTCTTTTTCAGAAATAATACCTGCATCACGATCAGCACACATTACGCTACAGTATTTTGCCAAAATTGTGGTATTTCGAATACCACACATCTTGTTTTGACAATAAAGAAATCTCCTAATCGGAATTTTTTTCTCTTTAATTTTTTCAGTTCCCTGGGCAGAGAACTGATCGAATTTTATGCCCAATGCCCTCATATGCTGAAGGATTAATTGGTAATTAAATATGATTAACTGTCATATCCAAATAATACACTACTATCAATAGTTGGAACAAAACAACAATCGACAAAGGACATTAACATTATTTGTGTGACAAATTATTAAAACGATATTAGAAAAATTTTAGATTCTAAGAAATTTGCCTAAAAAATTGAATCAGATAGACAAAATTTGGTGACTTTTACTACATAAGACTTATGAATCTAGGATCACATCGATGGCAATTTCAAGAAGAGCAGCGTCTCTAAAAGCTGCTAGAACTCGAAAAAGAAACGCCAAACTTAAGGCTGAAGCTCAAAAGAGATCTAGAGCACCAAGTCGAAGACGTGCGGCAGCAAGGAAAGGAGTTGCTAAGAGAAGGCGTTCAGCGTCTCGATCAAGTAGTGCAAGGCGTAATTCTAGTAGAACAAAAGGCAGCAAACAAAAGGCAAAACGTAGAAGACGTTAAGCTGCCTAAATTCCCTTTTTTCATATTGCAGCAGAAGAAAATTAATCTATGAAAAAATTTACTGGTATGAAAAAATAAAAAATGATTTCATCTAATGGAAATCAAGTACAAGATGGTATGCACAAATTAACTAGTTATGAAATGATTCGAAATATCAAAAAATAATGTTTCTAAACTCGAATTTTGAAATATTATAAATCTTTACTTATAATTCATAGGTAAATCTGGCAAAACAAAAACCTTCTCAGGTTTAATTTTTAAAACAATTCTTATTTCACCTACTTGACGAAACGGATAGTTTTCTACGCCCATGTATTTTTTGGTTAATTTGTTAATATGCACATAATCATAATCTGGAACAATTTCAATAACTTTCCCCCTAATTGTTGTCATATCAAGAGGATTATTTTGCGATACTACAGATATAGCTACACGCGGATCACGAAGAACATTTTTGTGTTTTACTCGCCCTTCTGCAGTATTTACCAGTATATGCCCGTTGTCATAGTTGGCCCACACTGGTGATAATTGGGGAGAGCCGTCTTTCATTATCGTTGCAATAAAAACCAAATTTTTGTCCTTGAAAAGTTTTTCAGCTTGGGGTTCCATTTCTACTGAGTTCTCCAAATTGTTTGCATGTGTTTAGTTTTTTGTTGATAAAGTAAACTAATCACATATTGAAATAGTCATAGAGGTACTTTAGGATAACTAAAATCTAATCGGTTATTTTGATTTTTTTTGAATTTCCATTTTCAAGAATAATAGTCATTGCTCTATTCACAATTTCCATCAAAAGGTATTGTGAATATGCTTCTGATTTTGAGATTTTTTCATTTTTAGTTTTTCTTATTGGTTTAGGAATGATACTTTGCAGTAATTTTTCCATTTTAGTTGAGGTTCTTTTAATTATGGTAGAATATTTGGATTCAAAATCGTCGGGTATTTCAAATCCTAGTAGTTTAGTAGATGTGCCATAAAATTTTGTAATTGCGCCTCCGGTTTCTTCAATTTTTACTAACTCTATTAATCCAGTTTTTTTAAGAATTTCAATGTGGTGTCGAATTGTGGTTAATGCCTTCTTATATCCAGTTTCCCGGAGTGAGTTTGCGATTTGTTCTGCGTTAAGTGCCTTCTTATACAGGGTTTGTATAATTTTTACACGTATAGGATCATCTATTGCCCGAGCCTGTGTAACATTCATAGCAACAATCCGATTAACTTGTATTTGTTTTTCTAATAATGTTGACATGTACTGTTACTATATTATTAAGCTAAAAGTTTGTCATATCATTTTTTTTGTCCTATCGCATCAATTTTTTATCGTTATGAAAAAAATTAAAGCATTATGTTTTAAAAAAATTAGTTACTATAAATTTAGTTATACTATTATGTTCCTTGTAATAAAACTAAATTGATAGTAGTGCTATGAATTATTTCCAAAAATTCATCATTCAAAAGTAAATTGGAATAAAGGCCTTTCAATAAGCAAAAACAGACCAAAAAAGAAAAAATCATGATTCCTAAAAAACAAAATTCGAGCTAGAGATGCTTGCCCGTGAATTTCTCATATGCAATGATATATCGTTCGGTCATTTTTTTTATTAAATCAGTCGGAATAGAAGGAGCAGTTGGTTCTTTCCCTGCTGCCCTAGCATCGTCAAATTTTTTTTGATATCCTTCTGTAGTTAACCAATCTCTTAAAAGTTGTTTGTCATATGCTTCTTGAATTTTTCCTACTGAGTGGTTTTTTTTCGGCCACAGTCGATATTCATCAGGACCAATAGAATCCCCCAGAAGTATTTTCCCATCTAAAACCCCAAATTCTAATTTTAGGTCAGCTAGAATAAATTCAGCCTCATCAGATATTTTTGTCATTTTTTTATAAATGTCAATAGAATTTTTTGATAACCACTCATATTGCTCATCATTTACAAGGCCTTGCTCTATTGCTTGATGCTTATCAATTGGAATATCATGTGTTGATTTTGTTGTGGGATCGAAAATTGGTTCGGGCAATTTTGCTGCAAGTTTGGTGTCTACACCATTTTGTAATTTTATTTCCCCTTTTTGCCATCTATTAAACAGATTTCCATAAAAGTATCCTCTTACAATACATTCTATCGGGAGTATTTTCATTTTTTTGACTATTATTTCTGTGTCAGATTTTCTTTTTACAAAATGATTTTGAACATCAAGTTCATTGAACCAAAATTCTGCAAATTTACAAAGAATTTCGCCTTTTTTTGGTATATCCTCTTTGAATTTTACATCATAAGCAGATACTCTATTACTAAATTTAAAAAGAAGATTTCCATCTTCAAGATCATATATGTCCTTTACTTTTCCTGAACCTAAAAATTTCATTTAGGAATCTTTGTTTTAATGTCATTTAAGGGCTAAGAAAATTTCTAAGAACCCATCATTCCAAATAATTTAGGCGGAGTTCTATAGATCTTGCTGACAAAAATATCAGGATCAGCAGAAACCTGGACAAATTTCATTTCATTTTCTTGTGGAGGGGAAACAAGAATTTTTTCTCCGGCATCAAGGGTGCCAATCTCAAGAATGTCACCGCCTCCAAAATTGACCTTGACGTTTGTCAATGGTTTAAAACCAGTATTTTGGACAGTAACTCTAGCCATCACAAAGAGATATTGGTCATCAATCAGCGGATCTACAAAAATATCATAATCTTGTGTAGGTATAGCGAATTTTGAAATGTCAAAAGCAATTATCGTGCCAATAATAGCTATAATTCCAATACCTGCACCAATAAGAACAGTATACTTTTTCACTATCAGGTATACAAAATTATAATTATTAAGAGTGTTTAAAAGCCTACTTAGCCCTACTCTAGAATAACTGAAAGTGTTGTAGTCGATAAGGCAAATTTTATTTTCCTGATTTGTTTTGTCACAACATCCTCAATTTCTTTCGGGGAATTTGCCTCAATTTTTACAAAAATATCATAAACACGAAAGGTTCCCTTGCCTCTTTAACTAAATCTAACTTTAACAATTCTCTCATTACATCCATTTCGTGAGAAATTTGGCTTTTGCCAAAACGTATGCAATGTCCAAAACTATTCACCCTTCATTTCTTCTCTTGTCCTAAATTCAGGTTTTATTCCAAGAGAATCATAATTTCCCGTTGAACAGGTAAAACAAAGAATGTCTTTTGGCATGCCAATTGCCGCTGCCAAGTTTTCAGCGTCATTATAACCTAGAAAATCAGCTCCTATATCAGAGCGAACTTTTTCAATTATTTCTTCTTCACTTAGCTTAGAACCATCGACAAATGTTGCTAGTTCATTCATTGATGGAAAGTCAATACCAGCATAACAAGGAAAACGAATTGGAGGATATGTAATCAACATGCTAATTTTTTTGGCGCCAGCTCTTCTTAATGCTTTGATTATAGCCCTTGAACTAGTTCCTCTAACCAAACTATCATCTACAACAATTACATGATTCCCTTCAATGATTTCTCTGATTGGAATAATCCATCTATTAATTTCTATTCTGTCACTTTGGTGAGGTTCAATAAAACTACGAAGCGGTCCCTTTCTACTATATCGATCTTTTAATAGACCTTCATCAAACGGAATTCCAATTTCTTGGGCATAACCTAAGGCAGCAGGCCTTGCAGAATCAGGGACTGGGATTACAAGATCAGCATCTTTTATTGGAAACTTTTTTGCCATAAACTTTCCAATTCGTTTTCGTGCAAGATAGATGTTTGAGCCTTCGATTACACTGGTTGGATGTGCAAAATATGTATATTCAAAAGAACAGTGAGCTTTTTTAGAGTTTTCAGAAAACATTTCAGTCTCTAAACCGTTTTTACTTAGTTTAATTAGCTCTCCAGGTTTAACATCACGCTCAAGCTTTGCACCAACAGCTGAAAGTGCAGATGATTCAGAAGCGATTATGTGTGAATTGTTATCCTTCGCATATCCTAATACCAGCGGTCTGAATCCCTTTGGATCACGTGCAGCATAAACAGAATTATCATCAGACAAAAAAGTAAAGCAATATGATCCAATCATTTCATTTTTTAAAATGGAAAGAGCTTTGCCCATATTACCAGTCTCTGCAATCAGAGAAACTAATTTCTGGACAGCAACCAAAGTATCACTTGTTTTTTGAGGTGTAAAAGTACAGCCTCCTACCAAGTGAGATAATTCTTGAACATTAGCAATTGTTCCGTTGTGAGCTACACATAGATCTTTTATTTTGAGTGGTTGAGCATTCTCAAGATTGCTTTTCCCAATTGTTGAATATCTTACATGACCAATAACTGAAGGAGAGGAATATTCATCTGCAATTTTTTGAAAATCAGAGGAAGATGCTGAAACCAAGCCCAATTTTTTCAATGGTTGCTTATTAGGAATGGCGATTCCCCATGCCTCCTGACCTCTATGTTGAAGTGCTCTTAATGCATCTATTACCATAGGAATGACGCTTGAACCGTCATAGCTGAAAATTCCCACTACGCCACAGTTCTCTTTAACCATGAAGCACCAATTCTTCCAATGAATTCATCCATGATTTTTGTGCTTTATCAACGCTTAGTTTTATAACAGTTTTAGAATCTTTTTGAAATAAAATATGATCGCCTACAAATTTACCTATCACATTGAATAATACGGTTTTTCTTTCCAAAAAACTTTGAATTTGTTTTAGGTTTTTTCTTTCTAGTACAAGTAAATATCTAGAATGGCTTTCAGAAAAAAGCAATCTGTCTTCAAAAAGTTTGTCAGATGGTATTTTTTCTAATGAAATATTACATCCGATTCTTGTCTGCATACACAATTCAGAAACTGCACAGGCCAATCCGCCTTTTGAACAATCATGGGCAACTTTTATCCAACCCTTCTTTATCAACTCAAGTACCGCATTCATGTTAGCCTTTGAGGTTTTAAAATCAACGACAGGACAGTGTCCTCCAACAAAATTGTGAGTGTATTCAAAATATTCAGAACCGCCTAATTCGTTTTTTGTTGTCCCTATCAAAACAATCAAGTCATCATTTGAAATTGTTTGTAATTGATGATGTTTCTTGTCCATTAATCCTAGAACACAGATCAAGGGGGATGGTTTGATTGGTCCTTTTGGTGTTTCATTGTAAAAACTAACTTTTCCGCCCACACATGGAATTTTAAAATATTTTGCAAAGTCAGTTAGTCCTTTAAGAGATTCTAAAAATGTCCAAAAAATTTCTGGGTTTTCGGGATTACCAAATTGAAGATGATCAACCATTCCTATTGGATTTGCCCCACTACATACCACGTTCCTACATGCTTCCTCAAAACATCCAATTGCGCCTTCTCGTGGGTTAAGATAACATTGTTTTGGGTTTCCATCCAATTTAACTGCCAAAAATTTTCCATTATCTAATCTTAAAACAGAAGCATCATGTCCTGGCTTTACAACAGTTCTGATCCCTACCTCATGATCATATTGGCCATAAACCCAATTTTTGTTTGCCATATTTGGAGAAGACAATATTTTCAAAAGAATGTTAGAAAGATTTTTGGGAGTTTTAAATTTTTTTTCCTTTTGAATTAATTCTAGATATTTTGGTTTAATTGCTGGCCTATCTAAAAGCGGAGCATGTGCAACCACACTTACTGGCAAATTTGCAAATGATTTTTTTCCTTTTTTTACTTTCATAATTTTTTTGGAAGTGACTTTACCAATCACTGAACATTTTATTTGGAACTTATTACAGATTTCTTGTAGTTTTTCTAGTTTCGTTTTGTCTGTGATTATTAACATTCTTTCTTGAGATTCTGAAGTCATAATCTCATCTGTATTCATATTTGGCTCTCTAGAATGAACTTTGTTCACATCAAGTTCTATTCCAACAGAAAGAGAATCTGCTATTTCTGAAATGGCACAAGAAAGACCCCCTCCGCCTAAATCTTTCATTGCTTTAATCAATTTCTGGTTCCTTGCTTCAAGAATTGCTTCAATGATTAATTTTTCAATAAACGGATCAGGGATTTGAACTGCGGACCTATCATCAGATTCAAGGGAGTTCGATGCGAATTGAGATCCCCCTATCCCATCTCTGCCGGTTGAACCTCCTAGTAATATTACTATATCACCTTTTTTTGCACGGTTTTTTATCAGTCTGTCTTTTTTACCAAATCCAATAGCAACAACATCAACTAATGCATAGTTTGTATAACAATCATCAAATTCAACTTCGCCTCCAATTGTTGGAATTCCTAAACAATTTCCATAATCTGCAATTCCCATGACTGCATTTTTGAAAAGCCATCTTGCATGTGAGTCTTTTTCGATGTTTCCAAATCGTAAACCATCCAATACAGCAATTGGTCTCGTTCCAGTAGAAAGAATGTCACGAATTACGCCACCAACACCAGTTGCTGCGCCACCATATGGTTCAACTGCAGATGGGTGATTATGACTTTCAATGTGAATGGTAACTACATAATCATCACCAACATCCAAAATTCCAGAATCAAAACCCTTCTCAAAGATTACCCTTGGTCCGGTCATCGGTAGCATTTTGAGATGTATTCTTGATGATTTGTACGAACAGTGTTCAGACCATTCTGCTGCCACTATCTGAAGCTCAGTTTTGGTAGGCTTTCTCCCGATTTTTGATTCGAGATGAATTAGTTCTTGTGGTTCTAAACTCAATTTTGTATACCTATTGAATTCAAAAGAGATTCGAAGATTAACGCAGATGGTTTATTGTCGATAGGATTGATTTCAGATTCTATAGCACGTTCTGGATGTGGCATCATACCCAAAACATTTCCATTTACATTGCATATGCCAGCAATTCTCAGTGATGAACCATTCACCATTTCACTATATCTAAATACAATTTGATTATTTTTTTCGAGTTTTTTTAAGGTTAGATCATCTGCATAGTATCTTCCTTCTCCATTAGCAATTGGGATTGGAATTTTTTGGTGTAATTTCAATTTGTTAGTAAATGGTGTCTTATTATTTTCAACAATCAAATTAGTCCATTGACACATAAAACTTAAAGAATTATTTTTTAGAAGAGCACCAGGCAATAAACCAGATTCTACTAAAATTTGAAACCCGTTACACACACCTAAAATAGGAATTCCGCTAGATGCAAGTTTTTTCACATCTTTGATAATAGGACTGTGGGCTGCAATTATACCAGCTCTAAGGCGATCACCATACGAAAAACCCCCAGGCAAGATTACGGCATCAATTTCCTTTGGCAAATTTTTTTCATGCCAGAAGAATTTGGTATCAAGGTTAAAGATCTCGGTTAACACATGATACATATCTCGATCACAATTACTGCCTGGGAAAACTACGATCCCGACTTTCACATTTATTTTAAGTTTATGCGGTATTTAATTGAAATTAAACCAAAAAATTTTATTTCTACAAAACGTGGTGAGTGCAATGGGTCAGATACGGGATATTATGGAAAAGAATGTAGTTACCATAGAACATGATAGCACTGTGCTAGATGCAGCCAAGTTACTCAAAGAAAAGGAGATTAGTTTTCTTGTAATCATGAAAAATGATGAACCTGTAGGCGTGGTTACCGAAAGTGATTTTGTAAGAAAATTTGTGGCTGATGACAAAGTGGATTCCAGTATACCATTATCAGAAATCATGTCATACAAATTTAGATCAGTAGAACCATTTACTAAGATTGAGGATGCTGTGCAGAAAATGCTCAATCACAAAATTAGAAGACTTTTGGTTATTGAACAAGGAAAATTAGCAGGAGTAATCACACAGACTGACCTAACTGCATTTCTGCGAAGCAAACTGTTGATTGATGGAACAATAAAGAATCTTGAAGATGAAAATTAGAGCTCAAAAACCTGTACTGTTAGTTTACTAACCATAGGGTTGTAAATTCTTAATTCATCACAAAGTTTTTGAATTTTTTTCTTTGCAGTGTTCTTATTTTTTTCTTTGATATCAAATTTTAACATTTTTGCTGAACGAATTTTTGAAACTGAGGGAAAACTTGCTTTTAAAACCAAATCATGAAGAATGGTATCTCCTTCAGGATCACTTATTCCAGGTTTGTTTTCAATTATTATGTGAACTTTGTATAATGGCACAGAATTTTGTGAGAATAAAGTCATAATTAATCTATCTTTATGATATTCAATTTGTGAAATATTGATTTGATTTGTTTATCTTGATATCTAATGTTAATTAGACTTGGTGTTCTTTTTAGACAACCATCATGGTTATGGCAGATTGAATTTTGTCTATTGGTCTTAACTTTTCTAATATGATTTGTCTAAGATGATCATCGCTTTCTGCTATGATCTTCACAACAATATCATAAATTCTGTAAACTTCCTGTACTTCAAATTTAATCGAATTTTTTCCAAGAATATTTTTAATTTTTTCAATAACTTCAGTTTCGTAGTGGATTGTAACATTATCAAAAAGTAAGCGGTGGGCATGGTTTTTTTATGTAAATTTTTCAAATAAATTTTGTTTGGAATATTGAAGAAATTTCTTAAATTAGAAGCAATTTTGCCCTCAATCAAAGATTAAGGATGGTAAATGAGTAGTTTGACAACAACACTAATTATTTGAGCTACTCTGCTCTTTTCATTTTCAGTATAAAATACGAAAATGTACCATGTGTTTTTAACTATGCTTGAATTTTTTTAATCCTTCTTCTGTTACTCGATTCAGGACGTAAGAAAAACTTACAGACTTTGTAGAACCCCGAAGCATCTTAGCTTGAATTCCTCTAAGCTTTTCTACGTTTAAATTGTCAAGGACAACAGTAATTCTAACACCCATAATTTAAGAACTTCATAATAATATTAAAGATCATCTATATCGGATGTATAAATTTGTGGGTAATCAACAAATAATTAGCTGTAAATTTGTCAACATTCTAAATTGAGTAGATCAAGATATTGGAAATTAACTTCAGACGAGGTTGAAACATTCACCTATAATGAAGGCAAATTACTAAATTGGGAAATTAAAGCGATTAGAGAGCCTAATGAAGATAACATCTTCATCGGTATTTTCCTTTTTAGAAATGGAACTCCTTTTGATTATGAATCAATAAAAGGAATTACTTATTATTATAATAATATTCAAAGTTCAGAAGTATCAAATATCACCAAGTTTTTGAAAAATAAATTTGGCGGAAAAGAGATGAAGAAAGGAGAAAGAATATTTCTTAGTGGCTCAAAGGTAATCTATTCGGGTAAAGAAATCGGCTCACTTGCAAAGGAATTCGACTCTAAATTTAATACAAAATCAATAATCTCATTAGAATTCGAAAACTTAACTGATGATGAACGCCAAGAATCTGGATTACCAGATTCAAAACTTTTGCCTATAGCCAGCAAGTAAAAAGGGAAAGCCCCCCGCTCACACACAAAAACGGCGCATTGACTAAAGTTATGGCGTGAGGGTTAGTTGTTGGAGACTGCTTTTGTATATGACAATTTCATAATGTTGCATGAGTTTTGAAAATGATTTGAAAAATCTTAAACGGCTTTTTCGTGATTCCGGATAAGAATTAAAAAAATTCAATGAGATTGTCCCTATGAACATAACCCAGTGATATCTATTCTCCAAAATTAGTGAATTTACTATTACAAATTGGACCTCAAATTGAAGGTGTGACCGATTTGATAGCATCAAAAAAATCTCTAAAATTTAATAGTGGTGGAGTACCTTCTAGAATTAAAAGGATAAATCGTAATGGAGTTTTAAGTGGATTTGAAATCACATCACTTCTTCATGAATCACTGTTTACTCCTTTTTCTCAAAAAGCATCTTGGTGGGATACATACAATAAAACAAAACATAATCTGGCTCAATCACAATTCGATATAACATATCTATCAGTTATGGATGCACTTGCTGCTTTGGCTGCACTACACAGATTATCTGATGCAATCAATGGGACAAGTACAGAAAATTTGGAATATGTTCTTGACAAACAATACTGGGAAAAAACTTTCGAAATTCAGGTAAGGCGCAAGACATCTACAGCAATCGGCATACCTGGCCCTTGGAAATCAAAAACTTTCAAAATTTCAAACTATTTCGTTTATAATCCTGATTGTTAATTGACGAAAAAAGGCCAATCAACTAATCACCGCATAAAATTCCTCAAGGGTTACGGCTTTTCTGTAAAAGTAAAAGACAACAAGATTGTTTTGAAAAATGCTTACAATATATTGTAGTAAAGTGTAATATGATTTTATATGTCAGAGCTTGAAGAAATATCAGGACATCTTGAAGAATTAAGAAAACGCGTTTTACGAATTGTCATTATTGTTATTGCCATTATGGCTTTTCTCTTAACTTTTCATGCTGAACCAATAGAATTTGCAGGCCTTGTGTTCTACTACCCAACCCCCGAACCACTTCACAATATAGCAGCTCAGATTACGGATTTAATGAGAATGAAATTAGTGCCAGAACAAGTGGATTTAATTCAAACTGCGCCAGGCCAAGCGTTTTTTGCTCAAGTTTACATTGCGGCTCTTGTCGGAATCATTATCTCTATGCCAATCATTATTAGAGAAATAGCTGAATTTCTAAAACCTGCACTTAAGGAAAATGAAATACATATTGGAAGAACAGTTACTTTACCAGCTTTAGGATTATTTATTGGAGGCTGTTTATTTTCTTACTATCTTGTTATTCCATACATACTTGAATTTCTTTACAAGTATGGTGAGTCCTCAGGACTGGTTACATTTCTTAATATTATGGACTTCATAGCATTCGTTCTTCAATTCTTGTTAGCTTTTGGGATTTCATTTCAATTACCATTGATAATGTATGCAGCTACAACTTCGGGAATGACAGATGCGAGTTTTTGGCGAAAAAACATCCGATATGCAATTATAATAATTGTCATATTTGGTGCCATAATCACACCAGATGGAAGTGGTGTGACAATGTGGTTTATTGCGGGACCGATGATTGCGTTATACTTTGCAGGCATGGGAATTATTGAACGAAGAGAACGGAAAATTAGAAAACCTAACACAGTTAAAAATTTATGATTTAAAATAAATTGTTAATAATCACATAAATCAGAAGGAGGAATTACCTCCTCTAAATGAAAGACTTGGATTATTCTCTTTCAAGTTTAATTGTAATTTTGCCTTTTCTTGCAGTGTTTACCGCATTGAGAGCTCTTGTCTTAATTCCCATACCAAGTCTTGTTAATTCGGATGCAGAAATAGTTATTTCCTTTCCTTTGCTTGATTTTTCAGTTGTTTTTTTCATATCTTTAGAATTGTGAGTTTTGAATATAAGAGCCGCGTAGGAATGATACATTATTGTCCAATTGTTGGTACTTAATTTTTTTGAAAACGTTTTAGCGTAAACTTTATGAAAACTTATGGTAATACGACGGGGGAAGGTAAAAACAAACGGTGCAAATTTTGTAATAGAGATTATAATTCTTGGTCTAGGATCAATGGGAGTCGTGAGATTAAAACGAATTAAGAATTTTCAGGATTAAACGTACTTTTTAATTCTATGAATAACGATTGCAGGTGCTACAAAATACATTCCAACATTCAATATGATCAAGCTAATTCCATATCCGAGAACTTCAGATTCTGAGTCCATATCTACATAGTTTAGTAGAGATAGTGAGGACAGCAATGGAGTAATTGAAATTTTTACTATTTCCTTAAATACAGGATTTTCACGTTCTAAATCTGCAATAGTTGGGCTAAATGAGTAATAGAACTGGTTAAATGATTCCATAAATGCAGAACCCGATTCTGTTTGTAAAAGTGAATTGTCTCTAATTTCTCTTAGTTGTTGAACTTGGGGAGCTAGCTCAGAATCATATGTTGCAGTAGCGATTAAGCATCCACCACCTTTTGTTTGACTATTGGTTGATTTTTCTGCTGGAGTGTCTTCCATCATTTCTTCTTCCATTGGGTCTTCCATCATTTCTTCTTCCATGGCTTCTTCTGTTGCTTTCATTGGATCTTCCATCATTTCTTCTTCTATTGCTGAACCGCCATTATCGACACCAGTATGCTCAACGGAAAAAATGTCTTGAGCAGAACCTAATATTCCTAGAATTAAAACACTAACAATTATTGAAATTATAGAACTTGTTTTGATTTTTTTTTCGCTCATTGAGAATAAATTGAATAATCCTACTTAAGTGATCATTAACATTTCATTAAAACTATCGATTAAGAATTAAGAATTTTCAGTATCTTGCTTATTTTTTGTCTTGGGCAGAAGAATCATTTTGAGATTTGAATAAAAAAGAAAAAAACTATGGCTTATTTTTTCCTTGAGCAGGAACTCCTTGTCCATTACCCTGATTGCTACTGGAGGCCCAGGTTGTCCTAGCCAGTTCGCCACACTGGTCCTCTTTCACAAGAATGCGGGCTCACACCACTAGGATTAACAGAAGGATGGGATGAGATGAATCGTTGCCTTATCCATCCCCCTGCATTACAGAAGGAAGGATGGTAAAACACAAGATCACTTGCCTCCCCTCTGGGAAATGTACGGTAGCTAACCGTACTTTGTATAGGTATTCATCATGTTTAAGGTATTCTTTACTTTTGTATCGTAATAAATCTCTCTCCTTGAAATATGTTCATATTAATCCATTTTTAATGAATAATCGTAAAATGAGGAGAGTTGGAATAAAGCGGTGGTAAAAATTCCACCGGAAGCTGTTACAGTATGAGTTTGCTTTATTCCATAATAGGATAGGTAAGATGGTTAATGTTTAGGTGTATGTTTAATCTGAACAAACTGCTAATTTTCAAGTTCTTTTCTTAGTTTTATGCTGAAAATCCACAATTTAATGAATGGGGATATGGATATGAGGAGATGGTTTTAGAATGTGGAAAGATAAAAAAATGGGATCTTGATCCAGTTTTTCAGATATGTCTCGATTTAGCATATGAGAATCCTGATTCTGCTCAAAAATTCCTTGATGAGTATGTAGCTAAACAAAACCCTTAGTTACTAAACCCTTTTTTAATCCTGAAAATTCTAAACTAAAAAGCATTTTGTGGAGTAGAAAGTTAACCATTGTTCAATTCTCATCTAGAATTATTATTTCATGAGCACCAAGAATTTAATGGAAACTTGAAAGATAATGACGGATCAGTCACCACTACAGGAACGATTGCCACACTGACAGCAGGAGCATCAAAAGGCCTCTACCTTGCCACTGCTAAAATTAGCTGGCGTAGAACTAGTGGTTCAGGCACTGAGCAATTAATTGTTAATTTACTGCAAAATACAGTTACAATCGAATCATTTCAAGTTAATGCCAGTTTAAGTGTTTTTGGGAATTATGATTTTTTGAACCCCGATACCCAACGTAGAATAATGATGATACTAAGAATTAAGAATTTTCAGGATTAAACATTTGATATGAACTGTTAAGATCTGATTTTTGAAAAGTTTTCTGATTTAACTATGTACACGATAATGATGCATAATGTATTCTTCTTTTGTTGAAAATTTAAAACTAGAACATCCACAAACCCAATACTCGTTTCCCTTTTCATCGATGTTTTTTCCATCATGATGGCGACTGAGAATATCTTCAATAATAGAATCATCTACACCTGCTCTTTTTAGAAATATTTTGAAACCAATAATGTCCTCTTCCACAGGATCACTTTTTGCCCATCTTTCTTGATTTATTCAATTTAGTTCCTCAACAGTATGTTTTCTTTTCCAAAACATGCTGAATAATTATCGAGTTTTTCAGGTATGAATTGTAGTATGTAAAATTGGGGAATTACTATTTGATACGAACTGAAACTTGTAAAATACTCAACAGCTCAAAAAACGCAATTTAAGAAAGAGATTTAATACCAAACATCAGCTAAAAATTACGATATAACATTGGTAGAAGGAAAGTTTGGAACTGTAATAAATTGCATAGATGGTAGGACTCAGCTACCTGCTTTTAACTGGATTAAGGAAAATTATTCTATAGACTATGTTGATACAATTACAGAACCAGGTCCAGATAAAGTAGTGTCTGAAGAAAAAGTTGAAAAAATTGAGCAATTAAAATCCAAAATAAATATCTCCATCAAAGCACATGGTTCAAACTTGGTGGTTATTGCTGGACATCATGATTGTGCTGCAAATCCCATCTCAAAAGAAGAACATCAAAATCAAATAAGAAAATCAATTAGCGTTATTAAATCCTGGAACATGTCAGTTGAAGTGATTGGAATCTGGATAAACGATGGATGGGAAATAGAAACAGTAGAAGAATAATCGGTCATATACACAAAATTACATTTAATACTCACAGTAAATTATGGAACATTTAAATCTCAATTTAAAGGATTAAGATTTAATGCTAGAGCAGATCACAAACTTTGTTGCAGGCCCAGAATGGATCTGGATAATTGTTATTGTTGCGGTTCTACTCTTTGGTGCAAAAAAAATTCCTGAACTTGCAAAAACCTTTGGAAAGGCCAAGGGAGAATACGAAAAAGGTAGAATTGAAGGTGACAAAGAACTAGAAGAATTTAAAGGAAAGAAAAAATCTCAAGGCGATTGAGTTTCTGCAAATTTTGCAAATTCATCAATTATATTTGCAAAACCTCTTGATATCTTTCCCTTCATAAAAAAATCTGTCATTCTTTGTATACCATTCAGTTTTATATCTGCATCAAAGGTAATCTTAGTTCCCTGCTCTATGGTGTCATATTTTTCCACAATATGACTTCCCTTCATATCCCCGCCGATTACAAAGATCTCATGTAATTCTGGATATTGGATCACATGTTTTGTCATCATTACTAATTCCTTTCCAGATATTCTGACGTGTTCTTCAACCACTGCTACATTATCTCTAATTGATATTACTCTAATTGAAGGAAAATATTCGGGTAGAATTTTTTGAAATTCTTTAAAATTTGTTGCAATATCAAAAACTTTGTTCCTATTTGCTTTGACTATTTTTTCAAAATTTATTTTGGGCAATTTTTTTCAAAATGTGCCCCATCGAGGGTATAAATCATGTTCTAGATCAAACTGATCAAGGCATTTTCCCACACCATGGTTTACAATATCATCTATGGTTTTTGGGCGAGTATAAAATTCCGTAACGGGTGGCAAAATTACCACGCCGAGTCTTGCTAATTTCAACATGTTTTCAATATTTATTGCACTAAGAGGAGTTTCTCGAACCATTAATATCAATTTCCTCCCTTCCTTAATAGTTACAGCAGCTGCTCTAGCTATTAGAGTTTCATCGTAACCATTTGCAATAGAGGATAATGTTTTCATACTGCATGGTGCAATGATCATTCCATTAACTTTATGGGTTCCGCTTGAAATGCTAGCGGCCATATTTTTTTCATCTGAAACTGTACCAGCTAATGATCTAACATGCTCAGGAGTAAATTCTGTTTCCATTCCAATGCATTTTGTTGCCCATTCAGTTATTATCAAATGAGTTTCAACATGCAATTTTTTTAGAATTTCAAGAAGTCTAATGCCATAAATTACTCCTGTACTTCCTGTAATTCCAATAATTAGTTTCAATTATTATTGTAATACAAATACACTATTTTATCTATTAGTAACAAGAAAAAATTAGCACTAGAAAGATTATAGATTTGATTCCTCATTTTCAGATTGTTCCATTTGTTTGATTTGAGCATTTCTTCTCTTCCACCATAGGCTAATACCACCCATAGTCATTGCTGTCAAGAGAATAACTCCCACTAGAAAAAGCTCAAATTGATAAAACATACTAATTGTTAAAAAAGGCAAGTGATAACTCTTTCATGGTTAATTGAAGTTATTGTTTCTTTTTTAGCAGATTACCAAATGATGGAGCTAAAATTATTCTCTACAAGCAAAGAAAAATTTGAAAAAAATTCTCTAAAGAAAAATCAGAATAATAGCTATATTAGCTCCTCCAATTAAGCAGGAATATGATCAAAAGATCAGAAATAAAGAATATCATAAATGGTTATTCTGATATACGAATAGGTGTTCTTGGTAGCCATTCAGCCTTAGAAGTGATGGATGGTGCCAAAGATGAAGAATTATCCACTGTTGTTTTATGTCAAAGAGGACGGGAAGAAACCTACAAACGATTTAGAAGATTAGCTGATGAAATAATTATTCTTGAAAAATTCAAAGACATGGTTTCTGCCAAAATTCAAAAAAACTTGAGAGATACTGGTACCATTATAATTCCACACAGATCGTTGACAGCCTACTTAGGATACAAATCAATTGAAAATTCCTTCAAGGTTCCAATATTTGGGAATAGAGCATTATTTCAGGCTGAAGAACGTTCTCACAAAAAAAATCAATATTATTTGTTAGAAAAAGCAAGAATCAAACACCCAAAAATTTTCAAAAATCCAAAAAATATCAACAAGCTTGCAATAGTTAAGGTACAAGAGAAAAAACGTAAACTTGAACGAGCTTTTTTTACTGTATCCTCATACAGAGATTACAAGGAAAAATCAGGAAAAAAAATCAAACAAGGAATGATCTCAAAAAGCGATCTTAGAAATTCCACCATTGAGGAATTGTTAATTGGCACCTACATGAATTTTAACTATTTTCATACTCCAATTTCAGAACAAGTGGATTTTATCGGCATAGAAAGAAGACTTCAAACAAACTTGCATGATTTTAATTCCTTGCCAGCAAAACAACAACTAGATTTGAATATAGATTTACAAAATATTGAGGTAGGCCACACGCCTGTTAGTATTAGAGAGTCTTTACTAGAAAAGGTGATTTCTATGGGAGATAAATTTGTTCGTGCTGTTCAAAAAGAATACCCGCCAGGAATTATTGGTCCGTTTTCACTTCAAAGCGTAATTACAAAAGACTTGGAAATAATAGTTTATGACGTTTCATTACGCGTACCTGGCAATCCAATTGTTGCGACCACCTCGCCATACACAAAATATCAGTATGGTCAAACATTTGGAATTGGAAGGAGAGTTGCGATGGAAATTAAGCAAGCCAAACAAGACGATAGGTTGGATGAAATAGTAACTTAAGCTTCCATTCTTTCTTTAAGCAATGATTTTCTAACTAAAATTGGAATGTCGTAAAATGCAGCAAGAGCCATTGCATCAGAAGCTCTATAATTTCTTAGGACAAGATCTTTTTTTCCAGTTAAGTAAAGATTTGCTCTAAGAACACTACCGCTCTCATAAACTTTGACTTTTACAAGCATCTGTTCATTTTGTTCACAAACCTCTTCCAACATTTTGTAAATTGTTGGAACTGAATCTTTTATATCTTCATTAAAACTCGCTATATGTCTTGCCACTTCTCCAGAAAATGCTCTCATATGAAATTCACGTCCGTCATCAGCTTTCAAAACAAGCATTCCCTCAACTGCATATGGATCAACGAATCCAACATAATCTATTCTTACAGATTCGTAATCAGGTTCTTGAGCTTGGTTAATTTTCAATAGAGGGTACCAAACAAAGTTATTACATAGTGCTTATAAAGATAAACGAAATTAGAGTTCATTAAATGTGTATATAAAAACTTGTAAAAAAAGACTTTTTTGAAAGCTGTTTGAAAATATATTATGGTCTTGGGTGATTCAAAGAAATTTGAAGATTTTTCCAAGGAAATATTCAAACTAAATGTCAACATCAAATATTTCGCATTAATAGATCTTGAAGGACACATCATTGTAGAAAATTCTAAATCCTCAATGTCTTTTATTGAAACCGATGCAGATCGAATCATGTTTTACCACCAGATTGGCACACGTAGAACAAAACGAGAAGATTTTGATGATATTTGTGGAGAAACTTTACATATTCATATTCAAAGAAAAAAAATTCAACAATTAATTGTGTATTTACCTGCTACAACCATTTATTTGATGATTGGCAACAAAGCAAAACCAAATGAAATGATTGACCTTGTTCATGGATTACAAAATATAGATATGCAAACCTTGATCATGTGTTAATTAGTATATTAATGCACGAAAATTTCTAGATCTAGGTGCTTCTTTTAAGATTTTTAACTCTAAGTTGGATCAAAAACAGCTAAAAAATTGTGCGTAAAAGATCAGCACAGTAAAGTAAAAGCATATATCGTTTAGGTATACGGGATAAATTCATTCATGTCAATGGAGGCAAGAAAGTCGGTATCCTACGTTCTTTTAAAACCAGTCACTGCATATATGGACAATGATGTCCTAATTTTGGATCAGACCACTATGACTCGTGATGCTACACGCATGCTTCAGAGATATAAGAGAGACGACATCGTTGTAACTGACGAAAACAAAAAACCAATTGGAATTGTTACTGATGAAGATATTCTAAGCAAAGTTAGCGATGTAAACGAATATGCTGAAGCAACATATCTGAAAGACATCATGAGTTCTCCTTTAATTACAATTGAGGAAAACGCAACACTACAAGATGCTTTACACATAATGCGCGATAATAAAATACGAAAATTGCCAGTAATTGCAAAAAAAGAACAAGTTATTGGGATTATTTTACAAGTTACAATTGCAAATGTAATTAGAAATGCGACTGCAATTCAACCACGATTGTTGAGTCCCCCTGTCAAGGCAATTTTTGGAAATTTGGGTTTTGTACTTCAATTTGCAGGAGTGTTATTATTTGTTCCAGCAATTTTGGCGACTGTTTTAAATGATACACTCACTGCCACTGGCATTTATCTTACTACAGTACTTTTGCTTGTGACGGGGTTTTTCCTAAATTCTTATGGAGAGAAGTCAGGCCTAAATCTTCGAGATGCTTCAATACTGGTATTTTTGAGTCTCTTTATCCTGTCATTATTTGGGACGATACCATATCTTTACGTATCCACATATACAGCTGGCTCAGAAATAGAGCTGTTTGCAAATAGTTTCTTTTCTAGTGCAGCTGGTTTTACCACAGTCGGAATTTCATTGTATGATAAACCAGAAGAATTACCACAGAGTTTTACTTTCTACAGAAGTTTCACACAACTAGTAGGCGGAATGAGTTTCATTTATCTCGTAATGACTGCGTTTTATCCAGAAACGAAGTTACAAGCAATGAGAGGTTTCATTTCAGGCAAAACCTTACACATGAGGGAACTGTTTGGAACCATTACTATCATTTTCACTCTTTATATTGTGATAGTTGCGCTATTATTGTACTTATTTGGAGAAAGAAACATCATTGATAATTTCTCTCTTGCCATGAGCACTCTTGCTACAGGTGGTTTCCTTCCCAATTCCACAATTCTTCAAAATCTAGTCTGGGAAGAACACATTATTCTAATGGGCGCAATGATACTAGGCGCACTGCCATTTACTTTCCACTATGCATTTGTTAGAAAGAAATTCATGTCACCGAAATTAGGCAAAGAAGTTTTAGTTTACTTTGGCGTTTTAGGCATAGCAATTGTGCTTTTTACATGGTCTAGTGGTCTTGAACCACTTTTTGGAGCATTTTATTCTGTTTCAGCAAGTACTACTGCAGGATTGCAGTTAGAGCCTCTTAACACACTTAATGAAACTTCGCAAACCATTTTGATTGTGTTAATGTTTATTGGAGGATGTGGCTTCTCAACTGCAGGAGGAATCAAAATTTATCGATTTTTCCATCTCAAAAATTTTAAAAAAATAATCAAAAAAGGAACAAGAAAAACCCTAACTTCTGAAAACAAAAAGGAAATTGTGACTACTATAATTATTCTAATTTCATTTCCTTTAATTTCAGCAATCACTGCTTTACACCTTAGTGAAGTGTCAAATGCAGATTTCGCTGACGCATTTTTTGATGCTTCAGGAGTCATAACAACTGGCGGTCTTTCAGCAAATGTGATAACAATAGACACTGATCCTGCCACAAAGATAGCACTAAGTTTTCTTATGATAATTGGTAGGCTTGAGATTATTGCGATAGTTTACATTTTCGTTCGTAAACTCACATAGATTTAGAATTTTTATCAATTTCATGGATAGGGTTTAATTTAACTTTGGAGCTTTTTGGATGAATGGAAAAGCAGACTACAAAACGCAGTTCAACAGGCAAGACATTAACCATTTTAGGTTTTGTTAGCATCGCCATTCTCTTTTTAGTCTATGCACGTTACCAAGATTCTGAATTAATCACTCCTAGTTCAATAGATTCCATCCAGCGGATAGCGCTTGCTTTTTACCTTACCTTATTGATGGCATTTGGTGCCATTTCTTTTGGGCTATATCAATATCACAAGCATAAAGTAGAAGAAAAAGAAAAGGGGGTACTGTCAATTATTGCATTATCAACGTGGAGTAAAAAATCAAAAAAAATTTTTGTTGTTACTTTTATTATTTATGGAATATTTTTTTCATTAGCTTCAGGTATGCTTGTTTATCAACCTCAAGTTAGCTTTTCTCAGCACTATGGAGCTGAAATTCCATCGGCCTTTATTTCGCCTTGCTGTGGTCAACCTGGATACATGCCTAAAATCATAATCTATCTAACAGAACACGTTGGGCTCCAAATTATACCAATAAATCTTGTTTTACAAGTTACTGTGACCTATCTCGTTGGCCTTAATGTTGCTATGGCTTTAACTGCATTTTCTATTTCAAAAAAAAGAAAAGGAATTAGTTCTATTGGAGCCGCAACAGGATTATTTATTGGGTGTCCTACATGTGCCGGATCCTTTCTTTCGTTGTTTATAGGGACTGCTAGCGGAATCGCTCTAACAATTGCATTAATACAATTACAAACATTGTTTATTGCAATTTCTATCCCTATTCTTTTTGTGACACCAATAATTATGGCACAAAAACTGAGAAATCCTGATGGTAGTTGCGTAATAGACCGATAAAATAATTTTATGCTTGAGATGTTTTTCAGTCCTCATTTTCATATCCATCACTGTCATTCATAATCATCAAAACTGTTTTAATTTTTTAACAACAATTTTAAAAATTTCCTCGTTATCAAGAAGTATGTAAGGCAACTTGTTTTCTTCACAAGCTTGACCACTTTCTGTATCTCTTGTGATTAGAATCATATTGTTTTCACGTGCATAATTAATTACAGAATAATCAGTTCGTAATTTTGTTCCATCAGATCTTAGCTTTTTTACACTATATGCATCATAACCAATTTCTCTTAACCTTTCATCCATACCATCATCCATCTCATCGACAAGAATTTTCAATTTGTTTGTTGGCATGTTATTTCATAATTTACAGAGAATATGAGCGTACAGTTTAAAAATCAACTTTAAAGATGTGAAGTCATTTTTTTGATTTTGTTAATAATTTGTAATTTGTTTTCTATGGTCATTTCTGGTTCCATGGTAAAATAGATCGTAAATTGCGGGGTATAGATAACCATCTGAGTGACTTTCTCACGTTCAACGTGAACATACCGTACCTTACCTAGGGATTTATCAAATTGATTTCTCATTTGTCTTCTTTGGGAAACCTGTTTGCAAAAATGTTCTTCTTCTTTTTGTGATTCTAATGAAGTTTTTCCACTCTGCATAATTGATTCAACTATATTTCCGCTATGATCAATGATAGCCGCAAATCGCATTTGTGGATCTAAATTAATGATATCTTCAACTATTGTCACCATATCAAGTTCCTTGTAATAATTCAATCTGGATGCACAGATTAATTTACTAAATATAATTGATTGATTTTGTCATACCTGAATAATACCATTTTTAACCATGTATTCAATTCCATTTGCAAAATCTTCATCAGAGATTTTTCTTTCTGACCACCATCTTGCATTATTTTTT
Organism: Nitrososphaerota archaeon; assembly: GCA_022564515.1. Lineage (GTDB taxonomy): Archaea > Thermoproteota > Nitrososphaeria > Nitrososphaerales > Nitrosopumilaceae > DRGT01. The sequence goes on along the minus strand of JADFLH010000003.1, from coordinate 30,249 downwards.
ATCCAATCAGGAATTTCCAGATCTACCTTTTGTTCAGATTTTCCCAAATCCGGAATGATAATAATTTTTTGTTCTATCATGAATTGAATTCCCCGAACAAAATCATCATCATTTATTTGATCACTGGCCCACCAATTTGCATTATTTCGTATCCAATCAGGCATAGTCAATTTGACTTGTTTGAAAGGGGAAAATTTTAAAATTCTATTTGCGATTGAATCTGCCGTAAAGACATTACCATCAGAATCAACTGCTATGCCTGAAATTTCCAAAAACTGTGCATAACCCGTTCCAAAAGTTCCCCACTTATTAAGAAATTTTCCGTTGGGATCTAAAACCTGAATTCTATGATTACCAGAATCTGCTACAAAGATGTTACCATTCGCATCAAAGGCTAATGAATTTGGATTCAGAAATTTTCCATTATCTTCACCTGTTGTTCCAAATGATTTTACAAATTCGCCGTTACTAGTGAATTGCAAAATTCTATTATCCTTGGTTACTAAAATTAACAAACGATTTTCATCAGAAACAATTGAATTAGTTGTAGAAAATTTTGCAGCTGCAGTTTGCAAAGATTCAATTTTTCCAACATACTTACCAACTTGATCAAATTTCAGAACTTTATTCCAACCAGAGTCAGAAACCAAATAGATTCCAGAGGGATCCACTGCAACATCTTCAGGAATCCTTAATGATTGTGATTCTATTCCTGAATTGCCCCAAATTCTCTCAAAATTTCCGTTTTTATCATAGGTCACTATTCTTGAGTTTCCCTTATCTGCTACATGCACATGTTTTGCATCTACAAAAATTCCTGAGGGATTTTTAAGTTGTCCTTCGGTAGAACCAACTGAGCCCCAAAACAAAATCAAATTTCCATTTGAATCAAATTTTTTTACTTTCGAATCTCCAGCATCCAGAACGTACAAATAATTTTGAGAATCAACAGCTACGTCCTCTACTTCAATAAAATTGGTTTTTGTGCTGTCGATGATGAGTAAAACTTTCGGTCCTTCATATTCTTGATTTGAAATAAGTGTGCCTTCTATGGGTTCTCCAGTTACAAAAAATATTGCAAAGATTTGTACACCGGCATAATCAATGTGCATTTTCCAAGGACCGTTTTCTATCGTTGGTGACAAAACATGTTGAATCGAAAAACTTCCTGATAAGGAATTCGTGTATGGATTTTTAGAACTCTGATTTCCTACAGGATCCTCAAACCAGAATAAAATTTGTCCATCTAAAATTTTGTTTGTTGTAAATGTGGCTGAAATTGCTTCTCCAGGCTGATATTGTTTTTTATCGAGTAATAAAGTATATTCAATGTTTGTTGTAGTTTGAGTTTCTTCGTCTTTTACTTGGAACGAATTAATTTGCGATTGGCCACCATATTCTAATATATATTGATAAGTTCCGGATAAATCAGTTGCAACATCATCCAATACAACAATTGTAGAAACGAAATTTATTGGAAAAGTTTTTGTGATTAACTTCCCTGACGGATTTGTTATTTCAAGAATTGCATTTGATCCTAATGTTCCAGAAACAACTACATTAATTTTAACGACTTCTCCTGGAAGATAGAGTGATTTTTCACTTGCAAGAAAGATTGAAAGACTAACAGAAGATGTACCAATTGAAAAAGGTATCTTGGTAATTACATTGAAATATTCTATGACAACATAATAAGTACCTGGTGGATTGTGTTTTAATAATTCATCAATTGTGAATTGATATGTTGTAGTCTTCTGATATGCCTTAATTTCAACATAATCTGTGTTGGAAGCTAGATTACCTTGTTCGTCTTGAATTTTAATTCTATAATATTCAGCTATTGCGGCATTCGGCTCATAGTAATTTGTTGTAAATGTAGCGATACCTGTGTCACTTTGTAAATAAATTGCTTTATCTGTAGATAGAATGACTGTTAGAGGTTCAACCTCAGCTGTAATAGTTTTGTTTGCATCTTTATAGAAATAATCAATTTTCCATGTGCCAAATTGATTATCAAATGCATTTCTAGTGATGGTATGAAGCGTATTTGATGCATCAAAATTTGATAATTCTCCGGATATTATACTTCCATTAGGTTTTGTGGCATTCCAATCAACTGCTCCCCCTAAATAATCATCGATTTTGACATCAATCTGAATCCAATCGTTTGGACCAAATAGATCTTTTTCTGGGGTAGCAGTTATTTCAATAGCATCTGCTTCTTGAAATACGAAAAAAATACAAAGAATGATTACTAAAAAAAGCCAGTTTTTCTTCAATGTAATTCTCAAACAGAATCAAATTATATAATTAACGTAGTCCAGACTCAGATAGTCAATATCTTGTAAAAATCAGGTCTACTATTCTATACTCTAGCGCATATGTATTTTATAATTAATGTACAAGTGCATCATCACTCAGTGTGTCAAACACACAAACTGCCAGAAATGGCCAGAGTCAGTAAAGACTGACAAATGAGATAGATCAGCATGGCCTTAGGCTTACTGGCTTGGGAAACCTGTAGGACTTTCGCCGCTGATTCATCTCATTATCTTTGATCTTTTGCATAACCGTATTATTATGCCGGTTAGTAGTTGATATCAGAATATTAGAATTTCATTTAATCCTGAAAATTCTTAAAAATAACAAAACATAAGCCTAGGCATGATATGATTTGATTATTGGGAAGAGAAACAGATTCTTAAAGCAAATAATATCTATTTTTGAATTCCAATATTGTCAATGGTAAGGAAACCGATTACCAAAGCTGAGCTGTTCGAATGGTGTTTAAGGACACTATAAGAACTGAATTACGATATCGAGTTACTAAAGACGGTCAATTAGAATTATTGGTTACTCTTGTTCCAAAAAAAGGAAGGGCAGAAACTATCGCATGGCCAATAACAAAACTATCGGTTGGAACTTATCCATTGCTAGCTATTGTTGAAATTAAAAAAGGAAAACTCTGTAAATTAATGCCAAAAGAATTAACGATTAATTCTTGGGATAGTGTCAGCAAAATGGAAAATCTGAAACGATAAGAGTTCTCATAATTTACATTTGATACGAACTGTAAAGAAAGCCCAAAAATAAATGGCGAATAAAACCATTTACTTAGATATGATTATCAAACTATAGGAAAATATCCCCAAGCCTGAGTAAAGACATTTGGCCAAGCCAAAAAGCCTGGGAATACAATACTTGTACCGTGTAATGACTTAAGTTAGGTTGTGTGTTTAGAATAAACAAACAATTTACTCAAGATGTACTATGAAAGAAAGCATCAAATCCGTATTACAAAAATTAGAAAAAAGGTCTAAACTTGAAAAATTAGAAAACATTGAAATAAATCAGGAAGACAGAATGTTAGCCATAACTAAAGAAACTGGTATTTTTTACAACATTCTCCTAAAAGCAATAAAAGCTAAAAGGATCCTTGAAATAGGAACATCAGTAGGATATTCAACTTTGTGGTTTGCTGATGCGATGCAAAAAAATCAAGGCAAAATTGTGACAATTGAGCAAAATCCTTCAAAAATCTCAAGAGCCAGAGCAAATTTTGAAGAAGCAAGCGTCGCAAATCAAATAAAAGTAATAGAAGGCAAAGCCATTCAGATACTTGAACAAATTTCTGAATCTATTAAATCAGGTAAAAAGAAACAATTTGATTTTGCTTTTCTAGATGCAGATAAAGAACAAAATTTCGAGTATTTTGATCTTATCCTACCCATAGTTAGAGTAGGTGGAATAATAGCAACTGACAATATTTTGTATCCAGAAAAATTTAGACCATTAATGAAAAAATATGTGGAATATATTAAAACCAAACCAAATGTTCAAACAATCACATTAGATCTTGGAAATGGAGAACAAATTACAATTAAAACGTAGTAATTTAGATCTAAAATAAAACCAAAATACATACATGTTCTTACTGGAACCGTCGTTTACAGTTGTGTTGAAATATAAATGAAATTTGTTTAATAATTCCAAAACATGTCTTAAAATAATCACCGTTCTTCACTCTTACACTTTATCAAAAGGTAATCGATAACATTTGCATCTGAAACATGTTTCATTTTCAATAAAGATTTGAAGAGAATTTTTTCTACGTATGAAGGGTATTTTGATAGGATTTTATTCCTGATCGAATTCCTGTTATCTATGTAATATTTTACAAGTGGTTCATATACCATTTGCCCAATTTTTTTCATTTCAAGAATACTAAATCCACAATCAGTTATTGATGATTTTACATAATCCATGCTATAATGTTCTGAAGACCATGTCATAGACAATATCCCCCATTTTATTATTGGCATAATCTCCTTATTGACGATTGGAATTGTTAAAGCTAAAATTCCATCTTTTTTCAAAATCCTTTTTGATTCAGAAAAAAAGAGTCTTAAGGATTTCATGTGATGTACGGATTCTAAAGCCAATACCCTATCAACTGATTCGTTTGGAAGGGGAATGAAGGTAGAGGTGGCATTTAGAAGGTGTATACCATCAAGGGAATTGCCATTTAAATTTCCTAATGGTTCATTGATTATCTCCAATGATGATTTCAGTTGGTTGAAATTAATATTCAAACAAGTTATTTCAAGAAAACTATATTGTGATTTCCATTGAATTGAGGGGGCACAAAAACCACAACCGACATCCACTACTTTTTTGGCAGTTTGTAGTTCGGCTAATCTTCCAAAAATATCACATAGCTCAATTTGTGCTTGAATTGGTTCCTTAGTTTTTTCATTCCAATAACCAAAATTTAGCATATCCCCACCAGTTGATAGCCTCATCACGTCTGATAGCGCATTATAGAGATTCACTACATCTTTTTCATTTCTTCGAAAAATCCAGAACAATAATTCAATTGGGTCGATCACTACCAATTTTTTTAACATGAATTTCATCTATTGCTGGATAAAAAGAACTTTAAGAAATTGTCAAGTGAAAAATGACCTTACCAATTCACGTATATAGAAAAAGGCAATTTATGATGAGGCTAAATCTATCTTACAATAAGAATAGGGCATTTTACTAGATGAACAATGCCATCGAGAATACTACCAAGAATCAATGTGTCCTGACCCGTTCTACCGTGAGCACCCATACTATTAGATCAGTTTTTTTTTGATTTAACCTATGATACTAGTGTTTTTGCTGTGCTAGGCTGTCCAAAATTTTAGATTGAAATGAGACTTTGGCTTTGATAATCAGGGAAACTAAAAGATTTCATTCAACTAAATTTTTACTACCATACCATGTTGTGATTTTACAATATACTTGTCACGAATTTTTACACTAATCCAATCAATGAATAACACAGTAGCCAAAACGACTAACATGAAAACCATTGCTTTGCCATATTCAAAAAATTTGATGTAATTTATGATGTAAAATCCAATTCCGCCAGCACCAACTAATCCAAGAATGCTGGATTGTCTTACATTGTAATCAAACATGTAAAGAATTTGACTTAACAAATGAGGGGCTGATTCAGGCAACACAACAAATCGAATAAGTTGCCATTTTGATACACCGATTGAACTAATAGCATCCATAGGGTCCGCATCAACTGTTTCAATTGATTCGTATTGTAGCTTTGTAACAAAACCAATGGTATACATTATGATTGCTAATACCCCTGCAAAAGTACCAAGACCTACCATTATTACAAATAAAATTGCCCACAGAATTGATGGAAAGGTGCGGACTGCAGCTAGAATAACCCTAATTGGTGCATATACCCATAGACTATTCAAATTTCGTGCAGCAAACATGCTTAATGGCAAAGCTATTACCACACCCACAATGGTACCAATGAAAGCCATCTGAATGGTTTCAAACATTGACAATAATGCAGTTTCAAATAACTTTGGTTCAATTTCAGTAATTTCTTCTGCAATAATTGCCAAATTTGGAATCCCTTCTACAAAATCAATTGGGTTTGCATCTACGTTGTATGAAGCGGCAACAACTAATGCAATGATTAAGCCGATTATGATATTATTTTTTGGGCTCGTTTTGATACAACTCCATAATTTCTTGCTGGGATATATTTCCAGTTTGAAAATCAACGATTTCATCTCCTTCAACCCCGATTTCCAAGATTTTTAGGCCTTCTTTGATAACCGCTACTCTATCTGCGTATTCTAGCGCTAACCTCATGTCATGATGAACTATCACTGCGGTAAGGCTAATTCTATGTTGTGCCTCCGAAATTAAGTCCAAAATTTCTTTGGCAGTTACACGATCCAATTCAGACACAATTTCATCAGCCAACAAAATTTCTGGTTTTTGCATTAAGGCACGAGCGATAGCAACTCGTCTTTTTTCCCCACCACTTAACATGTATGCTTTTCTTTCTGATTTGTCTTCCAAACCTACAAGCTTCAAAATCTTTTCAGCTTCTTGAATTTCTTTTTCTGGAAACATTTTGAAAAGAGATTTGGTTTTACTAATTCTTGGCAAAGCTCCAATCAAAATATTTTCTAATACTGAAACATTTTTTATCAGACCTAAATTTTGGGGGATATATCCAATCTTTGACATCATTAATTTGAATTTTCTATCAGCCATGTTTGGTGTCTGATAATCTGTTTTTATAACACCTTTACTTGGGGTCATTATTCCGTTGATTAATTTTAGCAAGGTAGATTTACCAGAACCAGATTGACCAACAATTGCATAATTTATACCACGTTCAATTGAAAGTGTTATTTCTTTTAGGACAAAATTTTTCGAATCGTAAGACGCCCAAACATCATTCATTTGGATTACGGTTTTTGTCAACAGGGGAAAAAAAGATATGGGTTTATGATTCAATGTTAGAAATTTCTCCTTGAATGTCTACCTGTTTTTGTTGTATTTGTCCAAAATTAGTTGATCAAGACCCGTCAAAGCCTCGATGAAGTTGCCAAAGTCACCTATATGCATTTCAGTTGTTGTAGGAAGTAAAGCTTCTGCCCCATACAAATTTCTGAGAATCTCATTATTTTCTTCACGGTTTAATTGAATCATTGCATCAACTAATGCAGTTTTTGTTGAATCTGACATATCAGCACTAACCATAAAGACGTGTGATGGCACAATACCGATTGATGTGACCTTACGGAGTTTTGCCTGATCTGAAGGTTCCAGATATTGTTGTGGTGCTATGTCGGAACCAAAAGCAACATCAACATTATCATTAAGTAACAATTCTAAAGCTGCCTTATATCCACCAGCAAATGTATAAGCTTCAAACGAATCAGCTAAAGCCTCTATCAAGGCTGTAATATCATCACCTTGAATGGTAATGTAACCAGAAGCTACCAAAGTTCCCATAGGTCGAACAAAACCTGACGAGCCAGTAATACTTGTGAATGCCACTTTTTTCCCAATGGTGTCTTCAAGGGATTGGATTGATTCATTATCGGATTTTGCCCAAACGGTTGCCTGATAGTTCACCTTGCCTTTTACCACCTCCGCCAAAACTACTTCTGCTCCGGTTCTTGAATGTGTAATCCACCCTGGGCCAGCATCCATGAATGCAGCATCTATGTGCCCAAAACGCATTCCTTCGATAATAGTCTCATAATTTGTTGTGACAGAAATAATCACATCAACCCCGTTAAGCTTTGCTTCAAGAAATTTTTCAAATGCTTCTTCTTTTGAAGTCAGTTCACCGGCCTTTTCTACCGGAATTAAACCAATTGTTATTGTATCCACATCAGGTGAATTTACTGTGACAGGAAGTTGAATTATTCCTTCAGTAATTAAAAATTCCATGGCATTTATGAAATCTCCATCGGTAACTTGATTCTCTGACCACCATTTTGCTGTGTTTTTTATCCAATTTGGAATTGTGTCAGATTCAGCTGACACATTCTGCAAAACTGATAGAAATCCAATCAATGTTGTAAATAGTACAGCAGCTATTGTAATGGCAAGTATTGCTCGTTTTTGCATTTTTTACATGTTCTTAGGATAAGCTAACTAATTTAAAGTACCAACTCATTCTAAGCTCTTATTCTAAAATCTTAGAATGACTTAATTATAATAATTCGCGCAATATAACAAATCTTAATCGGTAGTTACCTAATTTGGATAAAGATTAAGGACGGGTTCTTTATCGGTCATACTAATTTCGGCTTTGGCAATTCTGCTTTTGTATAACTTTATTTTTTTACCTTCATTAGAAATAACAAATTTTTCAACTTGAATTAAAGTTAATTCCTCTAAATTAGATAAAGTCTTATAAACTGTAGAAAGAGAAATGTTCAATTCATCAGCTATTTGTGTTGCGTCTTTTTCCTCCTTTTTGACAGAAAACAATATCGCTCTTGTACACACATTAGTTAATAATTCAATAATTTTTTGGGTTATATCGAATTTACTTAATTGAAAAATCTTTGGATTTGACATTTTATCACTAATTCGGTACCAAATACAAAGTGGGTTCAGATTTTTTGATAACAATGTCTGCTTTGCTAATTCTACTTTTGTAAACTTTGAATTTACGCCCTTTATCTGATATTAACACCTTTTCTACTTTGATTAATGTTAATACTTGTAAATCAGCTAGTTTTTTGTAAACAGAACTAAGAGGAATTTTTAGTTGTCGCGAAAGCTCATCTGCTGTTTTTCCTCTCTTTATAGTTGAAAAAAGCATTGCCCGTGATTCGGCATCAGCAAGTGCATCTATTACTTTCTGGGTAACATCATATTTCTTTAACTGTGGGAGAGTAAGTTTTCGTGTCAAACATATAGCAACGGTTTTTAGAATTATTTAAACGACATGGTTCATTCTAAATTCTTAGAATAAAAAATTAATTTTTATTAGTAAGGTCTCATTGGAATCGGTTTATCAGGTTGAATCTTTTGCCAAAATATACCAAGAATAACTCCAAGAGAAATCCAATAGATAGATACCGCAATAACTGACATTGCCCTAAAACCATAAACTAATTCCATTGGTGCAGTTACCTCATCTGGGTTTTGAGGCATCACCACAAAAATAGCGGTAATGAAGGCTGCATATCCAATAAAGGCAACGATTTTTTTGCTCTTTTCTAATTTTTTGTATAACTGATAAAACCCGATTACACCAAATCCAGAAATCGCAATAAAAGAAAGATAGAAGATTCCTCGTAACACTACAGTTTCTGGATCGCCAACTGTTGGTGGATTTGCAGGATATTTTAGAAACGGAATGAAATAAATCGCTAGCCACATAATTCCTGCTAAAACTAGGGCTTTTTTCACGTTATGTGTTCCCGGTAGGATGGATCTTGAATAGGCAAAAATAATTCCAAATAAGGCGCCAATAGATGTACCAAGAATTGCCCCAGCTAGAACTTGCCCTCCTTTTTGCCAATTTCTATATGCAGAATATTCTACCCAAAATTCTGGGGTGTCTTTTTCTTCCCCAGACGCAAAAAGATTTTGATTTTCTATTCCGATTGCGTCATCTAGATAAGGTTCAACTATTGCTAAATTTGCTGTGCCATGAATAATTCCAGCAAAACAACCTGCTAACAAAACGATCCCCATAAAACTAACGTTTCTCAAAAAAATATCCTCCTAATGACATGGAAATCCTGCAGCGTGCCTCATGTCATGCATCAGCTCATGGAAAAAAAGTTCATCAAATGCCTCAGGACCTTGGACTATGCTTAAAAGATGCCCTTGATCGTATCCAACAACGAATAAACCGAGTGCAAAAATTACTGCAAGAAGTATCACCGCAAAAATTGGAACCGGTTGTTTAGAAATAGTAATCTCTTTTGTTGAAGGCAACATATCGACAAACTTTTTTCAGTATTTAAATTCTTACAACTATCACCAATTTATAAGAGTGAGTAAGACCGATCATAAAATGAAAAATTATTACTTGCTAATTATTCCGGCGGTCATAGGAATTTTTGTTGGCATATATCTTTCAATTATTGAAAATGTCGAAAGTGGTGAAAATGTGACTTTATTAACTGCTGAAAAATTGCTGAAAAATGGTTCACCCATGCAAGGAAGCTCTAGGGCGCCAATAACCATTTTGGAATGGGGGGATTATCAATGCACTTTTTGCTATAGATTCCATGAATCAAGTTTGAAAGTTATTCAAAAAGAGTACATAGAAACAGGCATGGTGAACCTAGTTTTCAAAGATTTTCCCTTGAATGGGCCTGATTCTGTTCTTGCAGCTGAAGCTACTTACTGTGCCAATGATCAAGGAAGATACTGGCTATATCATGATGAATTATACACTAACTGGGCGGGTGAAAGAACGGGTTGGATTACAGATAATTCTCTAAATATGTTTGCTGAATCCGTTGATTTAGATATAGAAAAGTTCAATTCATGCCTTGATGATCATAAATATCGACAAAAAGTGTTAGATTTAGAACAATTTGGAAGAAATATTGGCATTGATGCGACTCCATCATTTTTGGTTTTTAATGATGAAAAAATAATCAAAATTACAGGAAATCAGCCTTTAGATGTTTTTAGAAAAGTAATCGACGCGTTAAACAATTCCTCTGCTTGACGTAATTAGTATTCAAAAGTTCAAAATGGTGAGGTTATGGGCAAAATAAAGATAGAGAAACATGATTCTGTTAAATTATACAAAATTAGAAAAACGTTAAATGAGTTATCACAAAAAACAGGACATGGTACTGAACTAATTAGTGTGTATATTCCAAAGGGAAAACAATTACATGAAGTAATTACCATTTTGAAAGAAGAGCAAGGTACTGCTGATAATATAAAATCTGACCTTACAAGGACTCATGTTGTAGATTCACTAGGGAAGGTTATTCAGAGACTAAAGCTCTACAAAAAAACTCCTGACCGAGGGTTAGTAATTTTTTGTGGGGCATTACCGCCTGAAGGTGGAGGACCAATAGGAACTGAAGTAATTAATGTTTATGAGTTAGATCCTCCAAAAGATCTTAAAACATTTCTTTACAGATGTGATGATCATTTTCATGTTGACGTTCTGAAGAAGATGTTAAAAGATGAGAATCTAATTGGGTTTTTGGCGATTGATGCCAAAGATACTGGTTGGGGAATACTTCATGGTGACAAAATTGAAGTTCTTGGTGAGACAGGTTCTGGAGTTGCTGGAAAGCATCGACAAGGAGGACAGTCTGCCAAAAGGTTTCAGAAATTAAGAGAGATGGAGCTCACTCATTATTTTAACAGAGTTGCTCATACTACGAGAGAATATTTCATTGATATTTATCCCGTAAAGGGCATCATTATTTCAGGACCTGGACCCACAAAAGAGGATTTTATCAATGGGGGTTACCTTGAATATCGTCTACAGGAAATGATTATTGATACAATCGATTCTGCTTATTCAGGTGCTGAAGGTATTAGAGAAGCATTTGATAAATCTGGAGATATTTTATCTGGTTTTAGAATGGTTGAGGAAAAACAAATTGTTGAAAATTTGTTTAAGCATATTAATTCTCATACTGGATTGGGCGTTTATGGACTAAAGGAGATTATCAAATTGTTAATGAACAAGGTAGTTGATACCGTAATTATTACTGATGATACTGATCTCAATCGAATTGAAGCAAAGTGCAAAAGATGTCAACATATTCAAGAAGAGATTGTAGAGCGTCCCAATGTAATTCCGAGAAAAACAGACTTGCTTAATTCGCCATGCCCAAACTGTAAATCAATGGACTTGGAAATAGCAGAACAAGACCTTGTTGATTATCTCGCGTTGATTTCGGATAAAACTGGTTCAAAGGTAGAAGTGATTTCAGGAAAAGCTGAACACGGTGTGATGCTATCAAGTCTTGGAAAAATTGGTGCCATTTTAAGATACAATCCAGGATATTCCGCTAGTTAAAAATTTGATTTTCATGATTGAATAAATTTTCTGATTTTTTCAGACAGACATTTCATTTCCTCATCATTTGAAATTCCTCTTTTAGTCCAAACTGTACCTTTATGGTCATACCTAGGTATAAGATGAACATGTACATGTGGAACGATTTGTTTTGCAGCTCTACCGTTATTTTGTCCTATACTAAAGGCGTCAGCATTTGTTGCTTGTAAAATCGCCTTTACAATTTTTTGCACTTTGGAAAAAAGTTCACCAACTTGTTTTTCAGGCATATCTGTAATTTTTTCATAATGTTTTCGTGGCAATACAAGACTATGACCAATATCGATTGGATATCTATCCAAAAATGCTACATGAATTTCATCTTCAAAAATAAAATGACCTGTTTTTTTCCTATTAATTATATCACAGAATAGGCACTTCATATTAAAATTCGAATTTCGTTTAATTTATTGTTTCAGCGATTCAATTAAGTAACGTTGCCAAATCAGCTACCATAATTTGACAAAAATAGTAATTTCTAAAAGATTTGTGTGATTTTGATGAGTCAGAACCATAATAATCTTTAGTAGACAACAGTATTCATAATCAAAATTTTTTAATCGTAATTGTTTTCCTGTTATCTCTACTAATTGTCCTTGATCGCTTAGTATAACTGTTGTGAACAAATTATTCATCATTGACAATGAACAGATGTTAAGATTCTTCAGAATTAGATTCTATGTGGCAGTTAATACAAAGTCGTTTTTCTTGTAGAGAAAACCAAGTAAAATAGTGTACATATCCAGATTTGCACTTCACGTATTGATTATTTTAGTATAGTATTAGAGTGGTTTTATCAATTCTTTCAATATTTTAAAACCAATTCTTCTTTTTAAATTCTCATCTCCTGGAAACAGTTCTGGACGCCATTCTACCTCGGGAAATTTTTTTGTTATATCTTTTAGGTCTAGTCGTTGATCAATTGTTGCTGTTACAACAACATTTTCTATGCTGATTAATGGTTTAGATTGAGGCATCATCTTCAGTAATGTCTTTAGAGTTGGTGAGAATAAGATTCATCTGTTTATCAAAAGCTCGTATCCCGTAAAAATACCATTCTACAAATGAAATTTTGGCGTAAAAAAAGTACATGCTAGTCTATAAGACCAAGCACACACTCTACTTTGTAGAATGGCACGTACAAAAGCTCAACGTAGTGCTTCAGCAAAAAAAGCTGCTCTCACTAGAAAAAGAAATGCAGCCGCAAAAAAAGGTTCTAAAAAAAAGAGGCGTTAGAATCAATTTTCCCTTTTTTTAAAAATTGAGTAATTATGAACTTTAAATGTAAGAACTGTAAGAAGGAATTTGAATTATTTGATAGTGAATTTTGTTGCATAGAATGTCTCAATGAATATTATCTTAGAGGATACTCAAAATACTAGATATTTGCTCCTAATCCTGAGAATTTCTTAGTTTAGAATCTAACGAAAATGTCGATTGAACAACAGAATTACCGAACTGTCAATTAACAGTTCGTAACAAATGTTAATTTTTCTATTAAATAATTCAAATCAGGAGGTCTGCTCTTTCGGAAGCATCATTCATGCTTCCTCGTTCACTTGCCTCCTTCTAATTGAGGAGGCTCGCTCACTTCGGAAGCATTTTTGAGACTTGGCTAATCCCAATACTTTTCAAGTGTTTCCCTTAACTGTGAAGCGTGTTCTTCCACAAGTTCATTCATCTCAACAATTTCTTCATCTGTCGGGCTCCTTCCTTTCTTTCCTTCCCAATAACCCATAAGTGAACCATACAAAAAACCAACTTCTTGACCATACATAAAATCCCAAGCATTTTGATATTTCCACATAGACTTATGCCGTTCAACCTCAAAATCATGTCGTTCTATACTAGCAATTTCATCTTCAATAAAATGTCTAAACTTCTTTCTAAAATCTTCAGGTAAAACCATGTAAACGATCAACATAACAGAAAATTAAGGATTTTGTTTATTGAAATAATTCTGGCTCATTATCAGCTTGATAACTTCCTCTATCATATGGCTGATCTTCAAGCGGACAGCCACAATCAAGGCAACACTTTGCCCTCAGGTCTAGGTCTTTTTCCACGTCAGCGAGACTAGTCCACTCACTTTCATCTATTTTTAGTAACCTCACTAACTCCTTACGCCTAGCTGAAGTAAGCAAACCACACCAAACTATTCTTGATTTTTTTTCTTGTGTTAACTCATACACTTTTTTTGATAGGTCGAGTTGCAGTGTATTATTAGCCCCATCAAAATTTTCGATTTGCGAAAATTGAACATAATTAATAGACTTGTTACGAATTTGGACTTTGAATAAATCTTCTATTGGATATCTGTAAAGATATGATAAAAGATGTTTTACTCTTCGTGGGTCATGAATCACACTGACATATTCAGTATGTAAATCAACTTCACCTTCAACCTCAAATCCTGTATTTTTTATTATAATATTCTTCCAAACCTTTCTCATCCTTTCAACATCAAAATAGTAAGCATTCTGAACTATTCCATTAGATTCTTTTTTTATATTCAATGATAAAATGTGAGTGTGCAAATACTTCCCATCCAACGGATTTTTTGAATGTCTTGTTTGATTACAATAACCATAAGCCTCTATGCCAAATTCAGTCATAAACTTCCTAACCATTTTTGAAAATAATTTCACATCCATATCATGAAGCGGTTCTGGCAAGGTCAAAACAATCTGGTTTAATTTCAAATCAAAAGGAAGATGTTTAGCTATATTCTTTCTTAACCATTGATACATTATTTCAGCTCTTTTACTAGCATAACTCATAGAACATCTAGGACACTTTCCACGCCTACCACAAGCTAAATACTTTATTCTTCTTGCATGATTAGGATCGTTCTTACAGCGATACTTCTCAAATTCGCTAGCACACCAGGATAATTTTTCTTCAGTTGTGATCTGTTTTGCTAAACCTCCTAAAGAATCAATGAAATTAACAAAGTCATTTTGTTCTTGAATTGTTATCCATCTATACGGTTTGATTTCTAAGGGTTCAAACGGTTTGCCCTCTAAGGTATATTGAACTAATTGACTCAAAACCAAATCCTAACCCTATGATCACAGTTAGCGCAAACTATGAAGTGATTAAGAGTCCCCTGAGCCCATTTTTCACGAAAAACGTGCCTATTACAAAGTTTTTTTACCTTAAAATGAAAATACAATACAAACTCATCCCAGAGTTCTTCAGGGTCTCATTCCTAAGCAGTGGTGATCCTGAAGTTTACCCTTTAATCTTCAAATTCCTCCTCGAAATCAGCGATGGTAGGGTCTAGCTAACAAAACTACTAGTCCTCCTTAAACCCCTTTTTACAATTCTTAAATTAACTAAATTATCATAACATCGTTGAGATTGAATTTCGTCATGGAGTGATAACTGCTTGTTACAAATTATACAAACATCATCTGCATCATGTGGATCATCTATGTAATCATCAATCATCTCAAAAATCACCTTCGTCTTCTTCTGAGGTGTCCCACCATTCAGGTGCAGGAACTGGTGCAGGTATGACTTGTTTAGGTACCTTACAATTAATTAGGGTTTTTTTTTGAGATTTAGTATCACATGGGAAAGAAAGCAAGAAAAGAAAGGGTAGAAAAACGAGAGGATTTTGCTGTAAAGAGATCCAGAGAAAAGAGAAAAAACGCCTTAGTTGCAGCAGGTGTATTTGGGCTGATTGCGGTTATAGTAGGTTACTCTGTTTATACATTCATGAGTCAACCAGTGTCAACCCCGGGCACACCCCCTGGTGCTGGAGTATTTGGTGATGAACATGAACATGTCTCAGTTCTAGTTCGAATATTTGGAGACAAGTTTGACTTTTCTGGTCCAGCTTTCCAAATAAAAAATAGATGGATTCATTTTGAAGGACGAGATGGAGATACGGTTCATCGTCACTCTTCAGGTGTAACATCAGGATATCTTTTCGAGACTCTTGGAATTGATTTAACATCTGAATGTTTTATTTTTCCTGATGGCAGAGAATTCTGTAACAACGAAGATTATTCACTAAAGTTCTACATTAATCATGAGCCAGTTCCAAGCATTCTTAACTATGTAGGAAATGAAGGTGATAAAATATTGATTTCCTATGGTGACGAGACACTAGAACAATTAGATGAGCAGTTAGAAGAATTAGACAGCCAGATAATTTTAAAGTAAAAAAAGTCTAAATTACAGCAAACATAATTGATTATTGTTTCTCTATGGAAATTTCTAGTAGAAATGTAGTTGAAGGAATAGCAAGAGCTCCCCACAGAGCAATGTACAAAGCTATGGGGTTAACTGATGCTGATCTAAGTAAACCATTCATTGGAGTATGCCATACCGGAAATGAGGCAACTCCTTGTAACATCCACCTAGGGCGTTTAGCACAAAAGGCAAAAGAAGGAGCGGGTGATGGAGGGGCAACACCTCGCGTATTTAGTACCATTGCAGTTAGTGATGGAATTGCAATGGGTCATGAGGGAATGAAATCATCTCTAATTAGTAGAGAAGTGATTGCGGATTCCATTGAACTAATGATGCGTGCTCATCAATATGACGGTTTAATTTGCATAGCTGGTTGTGACAAAAGTTTGCCGGGCACAATGATGGCCATTGCAAGATTGAATCTTCCATCAGTTTTTGTTTATGGCGGAACAATAATGCCAGGAATTTACGAAGGAAAACAAATTACTGTTCAAGATGTTTATGAGGCAGTTGGAGCATATGAAGCTGGGCAACTAACACTTGAAACTTTGAAGAATATTGAAAATTATGCATGTCCAAACGCTGGCTCTTGTGGAGGAATGTTTACTGCAAACACTATGGCTTCAATCAGTGAAGCATTAGGACTAGCATTGCCAGGAAGCGCAAGTCCACCAGCTGAAGACGATAGAAGAGAAAAGATGTGTTATGATACAGGAAGGGCTGTAACAAATTTAGTTGAACAAAACATCAGACCAAGGGACATTCTAACATTTGATGCGTTTGAAAATGCAATAACAATTCTTAATGCAATTGGAGGCTCCACAAATGCGATTTTACACTTGCTTGCAATCTCAAATGAAGTAGACATAAAATTGTCCTATAATGATTTTGAACGAATTAGGAAGAAGACACCCCATCTGGCAGATATGAAACCTGGAGGAAGGCACGTAATGCTTGATTTAGATAAAATTGGCGGCATTCCTTTAATCTTAAAGAAATTGACTGAAAAAAACTTGCTCCATGATAATGTTCTGACAGTTACTGGAAAAACACTCAAAGAAAATCTTGATTCAATTTCAATTCAAACAGTAGAAAATCAAAATGTTGTGACACCAATTGATGCCCCTATTCACAGTACCGGAACTGCAATGATTTTGAAGGGGTCTCTTGCGCCAGATGGAGCAGTAGTAAAGATTGCAGGAGGTGAGAAAACAAGATTCGTTGGACATGCTAAAGTATTTGATAGAGAGGAAGATGCATTTGATTCTGTCGCAAATGAGGAAATTAAAGATGGTGATGTAGTTGTTATACGATATGAAGGCCCAAAAGGCGGTCCTGGAATGCGAGAAATGTTAGCTGTCACAGCTGCGTTAGTGGGACAGGGACTTGGTAATAAAGTATCTTTGGTAACTGATGGAAGATTTTCAGGTGCAACTAAAGGTCTTATGATTGGCCATGTTGCTCCCGAAGCATTTGTAGGAGGAAACATAGCTCTTGTAAAGGATGGTGACGAAATATCTATCAACATTGGAGAGAATTCCATTAATCTCAATGTGTCAGAAGATGAGATGAGACAAAGGCGAGATAGGTGGAAACAGCCAAAACCGAATTACACATCAGGAGTATTAGCAAAATATGCATCACTTGTAGGATCAGCGGCGCAAGGAGCTATTACAAAACCGATCTGAAGCCATAGTAATTTTAAAGATTTCTTACTAATTATAATGAAAATCACAAAAAAAGACAGTTTCGTTTGAAATTGATTTAGCAGTTATAGAAAAACCATTCTCTATTCCTTTGCCACAAATATCACATTCAACAAAGTTTGCAGACGAAATCAGAGCCAGTTTTTTTCTTGAAAATATGATGTCTTGAACCAAGGCGGGTCTTGTAAATTTGGCGTCTAGAATAATTTGGCTCATAATAAAAATAGTACAAGATCGGATATAAAGGTACCGTACTATACCGTAATAAAAAATAGAAACCGAGGTACCAAAAATTGGGGCAATTGGGCTTAAGGCATCCCCGGTTCTATTACTTTATAGTAATACCTGTGGAGGACTTAAAGATCAGTCTGTCACAACAGGTAACATAATTTATCAAAATTTTAAATACCCTATGCATTTCATGCCCAATATGGGTGACCCTATTTGGAAAAATATCGCCTACAATAATACCCCTAGATTTATCTGAAAACCAGTTCCAAATTTATAACAAAATTTCGCGAAATTATTCACATTCATTTTTGTTTGAATCACTCACCGGCCCAGAAAGATTATCTGAGACTTCAATTATGGGATTTGACCCAGAAATTATTGTAAAGGGGTACACTGACAAAATCGCTGTAAAACATAAAAATAACAATACTGAAATTATTAAGACGAATGAACCCTTGTCTGCTTTAAAAGATTTTATGCAGACTTCATCGGATCAAACTTATCGTTATTTAGGAGGAGCTGTTGGCATCATTAATTATGATGCTATAAGATTGTGGGAAGAAATTCCAAGTTCTCACAACATAATTGAACCATTAATGGAGTTTGGAATTTATAAAGATGGTATTTTATACGACAACAAACAAAAACAGTTACTTTACTTCTATTATGACAAAGATAGATCAAATGAATTAAAAATTTCAGAAGATAAATTTGCTGATTTTGAAATGTCAGAGATTTCTGCAAATCTAGATCAAGAAGAGTTTTCAAACATGGTTAACCGAGCTAAAAAATACATTCATGATGGAGATATGTTCCAGTCAGTACTTTCAAGAAGATTCAACTTTAATGCAAAGGGAGATTTTCTTAAAGTGTATAAAATTTTACGAAGTCTAAATCCATCACCGTATTTGTATCATGTAAAAATGGAAAATAAAATCACTATTGGAGCGAGTCCTGAAATGTTAATTAGAGTCACAAATGATTTAGTTGAAACGTTTCCAATTGCGGGAACAAGAAAAATTACAGAGGACAAGGCAGAAAATGAAAGATTAAAAGAAGAACTTCTTCATGATGAAAAAGAACTTGCTGAACATACTATGTTAGTTGATTTAGGAAGAAACGATATTGGAAGAGTTTGTAAATATGGTTCCGTACATGTTGAAGAACTCATGGAAGTAAAGCAATTCAGTCATGTACAACATTTGGTAACTCATGTTGTAGGCAATTTAGATGACAAATATGATATGTTTGATGCATTCAAAGCGGTTTTTCCAGCAGGCACAGTTTCAGGAGCGCCTAAAATAAGGGCCATGGAAATTATTGATGAATTAGAGCCACAATCACGGGGACCATATGCAGGTGCTGTTGGTTATTTCTCTTTTAATGGCTGCTGTGATTTTGCCATCGCGATCAGAAGCATATTTTTTAAGGGAGGAAATGGTTTTGTACAATCTGGTGCTGGAATTGTATCAGATTCTGTTCCTGAATATGAATTCAAAGAAACTGAACACAAAGCAGAAGCAATGATAGCAGCTCTAAAGAAGGCATCAAAATGAAATTTTTAATTATTGATAATTATGATTCGTTTGTTTACAACCTAGCACAAATTCTAGGTGAGCTAGGTGTTAAATCAGATGTGATTCGAAATGACAAGATAACTATTGAGCAAATTAAAAAAAATAATTATGATGCAATAGTCATTTCTCCAGGACCTGGAACTCCAGATGATAAAAAATATTTTGGAATTTGTGTTGATGTAATATCTGAATTAGGGCCAAAAAAACCAATTCTTGGAGTTTGTTTAGGTCATCAGGGAATCATTCATGCATTTGGAGGGAAAGTTGTTAATGCAAGAAACGTCAGACATGGAAAGACAAGTCCTGTAAAACACGAAGGGACTCCTTTATTTGAAAATGTGAATAGTCCATTTCGTGCAACAAGATACCATTCATTAGTTGGAGACAAAACAATAATTCCTGATTCCCTTGAAGTTACAGCTATTGCTGAAGATGATGGTGAGATAATGGGGGTTAGTCATAAACAATATCTCATCGAAGGAGTTCAATTTCATCCTGAATCAATATTGACTTCAGAAGGAAAAAAAATTCTCAGTAATTTTATAAAAATGGTGAAGAAAAGAAAATGATTACAAAATTTACATTAAAGCTAGAACAAAGAAATGACCTAACATATGAAGAAGTTTGCATAGCAATGGATAGCATTTTAAATGGTAATGAAAGTGATGAAAATGCAGCAAAATTTTTGAAACAACTTACAAAAAAAAGCGAGACGGATGACGAGTTGTTAGGAATGTTAGATAAAATGCAGGAATTTGGACTTCATATTTCTCCACAAATTAATGGAACTATTATTGATGTTTGTGGAACTGGTGGAGATGATATGGAGACTTTTAACATTTCAACTGCCGCCTCTTTTGTGATAGCGGCTGCTGGTGGAGTGGTTGCAAAGCATGGAAATCGTTCTGTTTCAGGGGTTTGTGGCAGCGCTGACATCTTTGAGCATTTTGGTTTTGATCTAATGTCAGCTCCTAAAAAAATTACATCAATAATTGAAAAACATAGAATTGGTTTCATGTTTGCCCAAAAATTTCATCCTGCCATGAAAAATGTTGCAAAGGCACGAAAAATTGTGGGTGGAAGAACTGCATTTAATTTGCTTGGGCCTCTCAGCAATCCTGCAAATGTAAAAAACCAATTAATCGGAGTTTTTTCTGAAGAATTCCTTGATAGATTGCCATTATTACTGAAAAGAAAAGGATCACAAAACATTATCACAGTAAGATCGGTAGATGGGATGGATGAATTTTCTACTTCCTCAAAAAATCATATTTGCATTTTGAAAGATGGTAAGATCAAATCACAAACTATTGATGGTCAAGAATTTGGATTACAAAAATCCCAATTAAGTGATATTAAAATTACTAGTAAAGAAGAGGCAATTTCTTCGTTTGTTTCAGTTTTAAATAACACTGCTAACCGTTCAAAGATTGAGGTTACAGCATTAAATGCTGCAGCCGGTTTGATTGTGGCAAACAAAGTTGATAATTTTTCAGATGGAGTAGAAATTGCACTTAACACTATCAAAAGTGGACAAACATTTGATTTGTTTGAGAGATTTATCAAAGATTGCGGAGATGTCCAAAAATTAGAAGAGGTTTGCAAACAATGAGAGATTTTTTGAAAAAATTAGTTGGAAATTCTCAAAGGGCAATAAATGACGGCATTTATGAAATAAATGAAAATTTAGAAAAATCAAAAATTGATTTAATTAAAGAAATTAAGGAGAGCAAACATGCACCGCTAATTACTGAAGTTAAATTTTCTTCTCCATCAATGGGCGAAATTAGTACCATTAAGGATCCCATAACCATTGCGAAGTCTATGATAAGTGGAGGGGCAAAAGCTCTTTCAGTCCTCACACAACCACATATGTTTAATGGCTCGCCAGAATATTTTATTTCAATTCGAAAAGTGATGAGTGTTCCAATGTTGATGAAAGACATTATTATTGACAAATGTCAAATTGATGCAGCTCAAAAAATGGGTGCAGATTACATACTATTAATCCAATCCCTTTTTGATTTAGGATATCTCAAAGAAATTGATGAATTCATAGATTACGGACAGAAAAAGGACCTCAGGATCATTTTAGAGGCACATACAAAAGAAGAATTTGAAAAATCCATCAGGACAAAAGCTGATTTAATAGGTATAAACAATCGAGACCTGGATACTTTAGAAATTGATCTAAACACGACTAAAAAAGTGCTGAATGGATATAAAAAATCAAGATTGATTCTTTCAGAAAGCGGTATAGCATCACCCAATGATATAAAATTCCTCAGAGATTCAGGGGCAGATGTTTTCCTAGTTGGTACCAGTATAATGAAAACCGAAAACATCGAAGAAAATGTAAAAAAATTGGTGAATGCGATATGAAGTTACCAAAAAATGGCAGATTTGGAGATTTTGGTGGAAAATACATTCCTGAAACATTAATACCAGCAATTGAAGAGCTCGAGGAAAATTATCTAAAATTCAAAAATGATGAAGATTTCAAAAAAGAGTTAGATCATTACCTTAGAGCATATGCTGGAAGGCCAACTCCACTATATTTTGCAAAAAACTTGACAGAAAAGATAGGAGGTGCAAAAATCCTCTTAAAGAGAGAAGATTTGCTTCATGGTGGAGCTCATAAAATCAACAATACTTTGGGCCAAGCTCTGCTTGCAAAAAAAATGAAAAAGAAAAGAATCATTGCTGAAACTGGAGCAGGCCAACATGGGGTTGCAACCGCGATGGCGTGTTCATGTCTTGGAATGAAGTCTGAGGTATACATGGGTTACAAAGACACCATTCGACAAAAACTCAACGTGTTTCGCATGAACCTTTTAGGTTCAAAAATATATCCCGTAAAATCTGGTTCGCAAACCCTAAAAGACGCTATTAATGAAGCCATTCGAGATTGGATTACAAATGTTGAAACCACATACTATCTGCTAGGTTCCGCCGTGGGACCACATCCCTATCCTGTTATGGTTAGAGATTTTCAATCCGTGATTGGTAATGAAATTAAAAAACAAATCAAAGAATTTCATACACAGGTCCCTGATGCTGTAATAGCTTGTATTGGGGGCGGTTCAAATGCTATTGGGACGTTTTACCCGCTATTAGATTCTGATACAGAATTTATTGGAGTTGAAGCAGCGGGAAAAGGCTTGAAAACACATCACCATTCTGCAACTTTGAATGTAGGTACAAAAGGAGTCTTACATGGAATGATGACCTATCTATTACAAAACGAGGAAGGTCAAATCCAAGAAACGCATAGTATTTCAGCGGGTTTGGATTATCCAGGGGTAGGTCCTGAACATGCTTATTTGAAGGATACAAAAAGGGTAAAATATCGAAGCGCTACAGATGATGAGGCTGTTGATGCCTTTTTGTTATTGACAAGAGCTGAAGGAATTATTCCTGCTCTTGAATCTGCTCATGCTATAGCTGAGGCAATCAAAGTTGCAGAAAACATGTCAAAATCAGAAACAATTGTTATCACATTATCAGGGCGAGGTGATAAAGACGTTGAAGTTGTGGAAGAATATCTAAGAAAAAATGTCAAGAATAAAAAATAAGTTCAGAGATCTTCGTTCAAAAAAAGAAAAGGCGCTCATAGCATACATAATGGTAGGATATCCCAATAACAATGCCACCATTCCAATAATAAGAGGGCTTGTGAAAGGAGGAGTAGACATTATTGAATTAGGATTCCCATTTTCAGATCCTCTTGCAGATGGACCGGTAATTCAAAATGCTAGTATGATTTCACTAAAAAAAGGAACAAAATTAAATAATTTTTTCAAACTAGTAAAGAAAATTCGAAATGAAACAAACATACCCTTAGTTCTGATGACATACACTAACATACTTTACAAACAAGGTTTCAGCAAATTCATAGCTAAAGCAAAAAAAGCTGGAGTAGATGGTTTTATTTTGCCAGATATGTCAATTGAGGAATCAAAAGATTATCTAAGTGCTGCAAAAAAGAATAACGCCGATACGATTTTTCTTGTATCGCCTAACACAAGCAATATTCGGTTAAAAAAAATAGCTAAAGTTACCACCGGGTTTTTGTATTTAGTATCTATTTATGGTACTACTGGAATGAAAACAAAAATTCAACAATATACTATTAATGCAATTAAAAACACGAAAAAAATTGTTAATGCTAAAGTGCCTGTAGGAGTAGGTTTTGGCATTTCCACACCAGACGATGTGAAAAAATTTGTAGCTGCTGGAGCTGATGCAATTATTGTAGGTAGCTCGTTCTTAAGATTGATTCAAAAAACTCAAATGAGTCAATTGGAATCAAAAGTTGCTTCTTTCACAAAACGGATGAAATCCTCAACAAAAGCTACATAAATAGGAAATTCAATTCCCATATGTGCAGACAAAATTTGTCTTTGTGACTGGCGGGGTTATGTCGGGCCTTGGCAAGGGTGTTATTTCCTCATCCATTGCTAAACTGCTTCAATTATCTGATCAAAAGGTATCTTGTGTGAAAATTGATCCTTATCTCAATTTTGATGCTGGTACTATGAATCCAATTACACATGGTGAAGTATTCGTGACTGAGGACGGAGGCGAGTGTGATATGGATATTGGAAATTATGAGAGGTTTCTAAATCAGGACATTCCAAAATCACACAACATTACAACTGCTCAGATCTATTCTAGTGTAATTGAAGCCGAAAGAAGAGGCAAATACCTAGGAGCATGTGTTCAGATAATTCCCCACATTACTGATGAGATTAAAAAAAGAATTAGAAAAATTGCAGAAGATGAAAATCTTGATGTCCTTCTAGTTGAATGTGGTGGGACAGTAGGAGATATTGAAAGCCTTCCGTTTCTAGAAGCCTTAAGACAAATCAAAGTTGAAGATGGGTCTGAAAGGGTGATCTTCGTTCATGTGACTCTAGCACCATCCATTGATGCAGTTGGAGAACAAAAAACGAAACCAACACAACACAGTGTTCAAGAACTTAGAAGAATCGGCATACAACCTGATTTTCTAGCAGTCAGATCTACTCAACCACTATTAGAAAAAACAAAGAAGAAAATAGCATTGTTTACTAATGTTGCCCTGAAGGATGTAATATCATGTCATGATGTTGATTCTATTTTCATGACACCTCAAAATCTTTATGATCAAGGAATAGTAGATTCAATTTTTAAAAAATTTGCAAAAGTTGGATTGGTAAATGCTTCAGCGAATTGGGATAAATGGAATGCCATAGTTAATTCAATGAATTCCAAAGATGAAAAAGTCAATATTGCAATGGTGGGGAAGTATGTTTCATTAGCAGACAGCTATGTTAGCGTAAATCACGCTTTGAAGCATGCTGGAGGGAAAATCGGAAGGAGTGTTTCGATTAATTGGATTGATTCAGAGAAACTTGATGATATAAATCAACTATCTAATTTCAACGGTATTCTTGTTCCTGGAGGGTTTGGAATAAGGGGTTCTGAAGGAATTATTAATGCTGCTAATTTTGCAAGAGAGAAAAACATTCCTTATCTTGGTATTTGTTTTGGTTTTCAACTAGCCGCAGTTTCATTTGGAAGACATATGTGTAATCTAGAAAATGCAAATTCTACTGAAATAGATTCTGAAACAAAGTATCCAGTTATTGATTTACTACCTGAGCAAAAACTTGTATCAGACATGGGCGGTTCACTTAGATTAGGAGCCAATCAAATTAAGATTAAAGAAAATTCTCTTGCTTCAAAAATTTACAATTCTAATTTGATTTCAAAAAGACACCGACATAGATTTGAATTCAATAAAGAATTTCTTGACACGTTTGAAAAAAATGGAATGGTTTTTTCAGGTGAGAGTGATGATGGAAAAAGAATGGAGATTTTAGAAATTCCATCTCATAAATTCTACTTGGGGGTCCAATATCATCCAGAATTTAACAGTAGGCCTGGTTTTCCTGAAGAAGCCTTTGAAGCTTTTTTGACAGTTTCTGCACAAAATTGATTTTTGGACATTCAAAAAATCTGATTTCTGTACTATGTTCAAGTTTCCGAGGCGGGAATACAGTGGAAAATACGTCGACTAGTCCTTTTTGTTTTGAAATCCCAAACAAATCACATACTCCACATAAAGATATTCTTAAGGGATTTTTTAGGTACAAGCAATAGGATATTTTATTTTAACTAACAATTTTTGAAATTTCATAGATCTTTTGGCGAGCATCTCGAATCGACACTTTACGTTTAACAAATCCTTTTTCCAATAAATGCCTCAAAGCCATTCTAACAGTTCGATCTGGCAACAAGGTTTTCTTGACCAGATCTTTTTGTGTTAAGGAACCTTCGTATTCTAGGGTCTTTAGCAATAATTTTGAGCTAGGAGGCATGCTTAAAAGATCCTCGGCAAGATGTACTTTTTTAGCAAGTGCTGAAATTGCGGTTGAATCTTTTTTCATTCTTATGATTTTTGCAGAAGGTGAGAATTTTGTACATTCCACCATTTTTCTTACCTTGTATCTATCGATTCCATCCAAAATCACCTCACAATGAAGTCTAGATGAAATATCATCGATTACTACAACGCTCTCATTAGAAACAACAAGTGGCCTGCGAGTGACATCTAAAGAGTTTACAGAAATTATTCCAAAAACCGGCGAGTCTTGAAAAATTACAGGGCCTCCTGCAGACATAGAATATGCGGAGGAGCCGATAGGAGTGGATAAGATTATTCCATCGCTACTATCATGCCAAACTTCTTCTCCATCAACCCATAAGGTATGTTCCATTAACATTGCACTTTTTGATGGAAAAATGGCTACATCATTCAAAACTGGAAAAACGCTTTTCCCGTCAATTTTTATCCCGAGTCGTGTAACTTCTTCAATAGTATAATCTTGTTTTTTTAATCGTTTTAGATAAGTTGATAATTCTTTTTTTTCAATCTGGGCTAAAAAACCACTAGCCTCAGCCTCACCAACTCCTAAAACGGGAATTGATGAATCAGCGGTATAACGAAAATAATTTCTAACGCCTCTATCACCACCAAGAACAATAATACAGTCTACAGATTTGGGTTTAGATTTGTATGAGATAATGAATGATTGGATTTCAGCATCATCCAGTAATTTTTTTAGAAAATTAACTGATGAAGTTGAAACTCCTGAATCAGAAATTCCAATTTGCACAATCCATGTACACTCTCATGTAGAATAAAAGCGTAGATTTTTTGTTCAAGCGCAAAAGTTGAAATTTTTCAAGGGTTTTAGATTTAGGTTTTTGAGAAGAACGTAATCTTGCTAATAAGATCATTAATTTTCTCAAATAATATAATTCCTGCAATAGCTAGACCTGCACTTGATAGTTTAAAAAAATCCCCAGCATGTTTCAAATGTGACGCGAAGGAATTTGCTACTTTTTCGTTTCTTGTTATCATGTACAATGAAACAAAACCTTCAAAAAAAATCATTATACCCTCAGTAACGGTAAATTCAAGAGTTTCTGTAACTAAAAGAAGTGCAGTGATAATTACCACTAGTAAGACAGTTGAATAATAGATGGTATATCTTGTTTGTTTTGGATCATGTAATGATGAAAAAAGTTTCAATAGTTTCTATCTCCCAATACTAATTTATTCCTACTCCAATGTTTTTTAGAAGGCATTTTACCTACTAGTTACTCCTACAAAATTTGACTTATTTTTACCTGGAATGTTATATAAAATCAACATAAAAGATGCGCTTATAATAACAAGACCCATACCAATAAATTCAGGAATGTTTTCTTTGATTTCTGGAAAAATTATTCCGTAAAAATGCAGTTGAACGCCTAATACAAACAAGATTATCCAAAATTCCTTACTCTTTAATAACGATAAATTCATTATGAATTTCTATAGATTGTATATACTTAATGAATAGTGTGTATCACATTATTTATTACACCAATTCTTGTATTTTTAAAATTGAGAAATGAGTTTCAAACTTGTTTGAATTTTAATGTATTATAAAAATACGATGCATTTGTTTCAGTCGCTCCTTTTTTTGGAACTTTTTGTAATCCAAATTGGTTTGATTCTAATGCCGCCTGAGCTGCACCACCAGCAAAACAGAATGCCCAAAAAAAATCATTTTCCTTTAAAATTGTAGAACAAAACGTTGCGCAAAATATATCTCCAATTCCTGTTGTGTCATAAACTTCTTTATTTGGCAGAGTGATAGAATAAATTCTGTCCTTAACAAGTATGGAAATTTCTCTTTTATTGGTAAAAAGTACATGTTCTATACCTTGCTTTTGAAGAGTCTTCATTGCAGTCTCATCAGCCGAGCCCACCAAATTTGTAATTTCATTTGCATTTACCTTTATTGCCGAAATCTTTGAAAGATCAAGATTTGTTTTTTCAAGAAAAATTTTGTTATTTGAATTAACACGTCGTAGAAATCCTTGTGGATCCAAAAATGTAAAATTTGAATTTTGTTTGATTAATTCAAATGTCTTTTCAGAGAGTTCGTCAAAAACTGGGCTTATCAAAGTTCCATCTGCATCAGTATCAGAATAGTCTATTTTTTCGCAGCGCTGGTCAAGATAAAGGGACCTATCTGAACCTTTAATGTAAATTTTAAATTTTGTAGTTGGCATTTTTGAAAGAGCGTCATGATAATCAATTTTATTTTTTGAAAGATATTCTTGAGGAAAATCGCTTCCAAATTTTGTAAATAATTCTACAGCAAGTTTCAAATTTCTCGCTGTCCAGCTTCCATAGCATGCCGGCCCCCCAACTTGTTGATAAGAGGAATCATTAATATGAATAGTGTCAAGCACACAATGCGAAAAAATGGCAAGTTTCATTTGTATGCATTAATTGATAATGATGATTTAGTTTTTTGCATTGATTTTCTCAAAACATTCTTTACAGATTATTTTCCCTTTAGATGTTACCAATTCCACATTGGAGATTAAACATTTGTGGCAAAGTCCTCTCATTGTTATTGTATTCTTATAACTAGAAATCTAATTAAAGATTGCAAACACAACCCGCTTTTTTCTATATTTTTTCAACCTTTATACACAAAAATATAAGTAAGCAAATGTCACGATTGGTATGACGCTTAAGCGAGCAAGTAGAGGTAGAAAGAAAGGCGGGAAAGGATCTTCTGGAGTAGTTCAATGTACAAATTGTGGTCAGACAGTTCCCAGAGACAAAGCTAAAAAGGTAACTTCTAGATTAAACCTGGTGGAACATTCTCTAGCAAAAGAGCTAAGAGCGCAAGGGACCTATATTGCATCTCCAACAGTTCTGAAAATGTATTGTATATCATGTGCAATTCATTTTAAAATCCTGAAGATCAGATCTGCCTCATCAAGAAGGGAACGTGGAAAGTTACGATAAAATTAATCACCCAAGTTTTTTGCAGTAATCACTATTCTTTGAACGAATGTTATTACTGAAATAATTATTACGATAATTATCGCATATTCCATAAATTTTATTTCAGTAATTATTCCTCCAACAATTCCAAGAATTGCTATAACAAGTAATCTTTCTGCTCTTTCTCCAATTCCAACTCCTTGAAGATTTATCCCAAATGATTCAGCTCGTGACCTCACATAGCTTACCAACAATGACAAAGTTATTGCCAAAAATACCAAGTAAGGCTCAGCGAATCCGCCTATTAGTATTCCTAAAAATATTACGACTTCAGCAATTTTATCAAATACTGAATCTAAAAATCCTCCTTTTTTTGATATTTTTTGGGTTACACGTGCTACTTGTCCATCCACAATATCAAAAAAACCTGAAAGCAGTAACAAAATTCCACCAATTATTAATCCGAACTCTATATTCAATCCATAAATCATACCAGAGCCAAAAGCAAAAACAAGGCCCACACTAGTCCAAAAATTTGGGGATAGTCCAGTCCCTGCAAAACCACGACCTATTTTTCCAAGAGCTGAGTGCAAAGAATCTCTGAGATTGTTTAGCACGAGCTTTCACCAATTTTGATGTATATAAAATCCGCAGGTTTTGTGCTCTATATTACAAGTGGTGGAAAATAGGGGTCTTATCATGACTGCCATTTTCTACCAAGTAATAGAGGAATTCAATCCAGAAAAACAATATCCAGTACACATCAGAAACCAAATCGTAAACTGCCTTTCACTCATGAAAAAAAGGTGAGCAAATAAGAACATTTGAATTTGCAAGAAAACACATACAAGAATTTTCGTCCAAAAACAAGTTTGATACTGTAAGGTATGTTATCACACATTCCTTAAGGATTGCAAGAAAAATTGGAACCCAGTCTATGTGACTGATTTTAATAACTTTTGTTTTAAATTGGGGTTAACCAAACCTGAAGGATAGTGCCTTTTAGTAAACCATTAATCAGTATCGAGAATGTTGTTGCGTCAGCTACAATTGATCAAAAACTAGATCTCAAAGACATAACAAAGAAATTTCCCGATGTAGAATGGCATCCAGACACATTTCCAGGTGCTGTCTTTAGACTAAGATCACCAAGGACTGCCACATTGCTTTTCCGTACGGGAAAGATGGTTTGTACTGCTGCAAAATCAGAAGAGATGGCAAGAAAGGCAGTAAAAATTGTAGTGCAAACGTTGAGAAAAGGTGGAATAAAGATAAAGAAAGATGCGACAGTGACAATAC
>JADFLH010000061.1 GCA_022564515.1 Nitrososphaerota archaeon | reverse complement strand
AATATGGGAACGTGGACATTTGCAGGTAACGCCCTTGCAGTACACACCAAGAATCTAGATGGATTCACGATAAGTTATTCGGTTGTAGCAGGACAAAACTAGAAACCATCCCTTTTTTATTTTAATTTACATTTAATACATACTGTAAACTGATTTAATCAGAAATTAATTCTATTTGCCGTACAGGATGCTTTGAGAGTTCTTTGTGCATAGCAGCATGGGATTCATCTTTAAATGTCAAATTACATCTGAAGCACTTCCATACTATGGTACTCATGGATAATATACGACTTTGAATATAATATGGAGTTGTGTGTGCAAACAAGCTACAAATATCTTGAGAAAAACAAAAAATATAAAAATTTCAATTAAGTTAATTTAGAAAAATTTGAGGTTTTTCTTTTATACTTTGACAGCTAAATACTGGTATGTGCAATGAAATAGAATATGAGATGATACGAGAATACTTGATAAAAATGAAGCAAAAAGAGGAACAAAAGAAACTTGAAAAACCCATTATGGTTAGAACACATTAAATCTAAGGTTACAAAAGAATTCTGTTAAATAAAATAAACACTAGGAGCAGTTATGGCTGATTTTTGTCCATTTTGCAAAAAAGAACACCAATATGTAAGACTAGAATTGACCGAATCAATGTTATTGATATGCACCCGATGTTCTCGTGCCTTTGCTGTAAAAACTAATGGAAAAAGGGAACTTTACTATGGACCTTGTTTGTAAATCATCAAGGAAATTACTCCACGAAAACATGGCAAGATAATAACATAGGAATTCTTGGACTGATTATTTATCTCGTAATTGGAATCAGACTCGATAAAAAAGAAATAAAATTGACTAAAAACCAAAGTTGGTAATGATTTATGCCATAAAGGCTCGATACATCAAAGAAAGAATGGAAGAGTTTTATCAAAAACTAACCGACGGTACAATTCAGAATCAGAAACCTGATGGTCAAGAGATAGTTAATTCTATGAAACGTGCTAAAATAACTAAACCGGAAATGATTCAATGGTCTGAGATGTGTTTTTGTTCTCCACCATTAAAGCATGAACGTGAAACAGTATACAATCATTTTCTAACTGATATTGAGACCGAAATTGTAGATAATTATATTGAGTTTGATGGGAAACTCTTTTTTGATTTTTTAGAAACACAATTTAGAAAATAGGTCAAAAAACCAATCCTTTATGTTTAAACTAAATTACAAAATTTCAAAACCGTACTTTATTCTTTAATGGTTTTATGAGATCCATCACAATATGAACCATTTTTTTGAATTACTACACATGCAAAAAGCAATTGTTTCGCCTACCTTTGCATGAATTTCAAATGGTCTGCTTTGCCATCCAGTCATTATAGTTTTGGTTAATCAATTACGATATTTAGGTTTACTAAATTAGTCGAAAATCATGTTTACAGTTTGTATCAAATGTAATGGAATCGTTTTTTTAATTTAATAATTGCAGTAATTGGAACAATAAAGTACATTCCAATATTCATCATGATAATTCCAATTCCATAACCTAACATGCTAGCTTCTGAATCAATATCAACATGATTTAGAATTGAAAGCGATGTCAAAAGCGGAGTAATTAAAAGCTTGATAGCTTCTTTGAAAGTGGGATTTTGTCTTTCCCAATCAGCTATTGTTGGTGAGAATGAATAATAGAATTCATTGAATCCAGTCATAAATGCAGAGCCATAGTTTGTTTCAAGTAGTGTGTTATCTCGAATTTCTCGCAATTTTTGAACTTGGGGTGCAAGCTCAGTTCCAAATGCAGCTGTTGCAATAAGACATCCTCCACCATTTGGTTCTTTGACAATTTTGCAAACACCCTCAACTAGTTTAGTTCCAGGTCCACAAATTCCAACATCTGGTTCTGGCAGTCTAACCGCTTCATATATTGTAATTTCAGGATAGTTTCTATCAAACCACGCCTTGTAACTTTCCTCGTTGCTGTATCTGTCGATATAGTATTGAGGATCTCTATTTGGATCAACAAAAGAAGCTAAAGCCTTTTCTGGTTCAGGATTTTCAAGTCCAACCGCTTCATATATTGTAATTTCAGGATAGTTTCTATCAAACCACGCCTTGTAACTTTCCTCGTTGCTGTATCTGTCGATATAGTACTGAGGATCCCTATTTGGGTCTACAAAGGAAGGCAGTTTCGATTCTTTTTCTGATTTAGGTTCTTTTGGTTTTGGTTCTACTTTTGGTTCAGGTTCAGACTTTGGCTCTGGTTCCGATTTTGGTTCTGGTATTGGCTGTGCAACCTCATTTACTGAAACGGTTATTGCTTCTCGATCTTCAGAACTACCAGCATTAACCACAATATCAAAAATGTATGAGGCTGGTCCCTGAGCTTTTGTTGGAGTCCATGTAAATTTACCAGTTTGTGGATCAATTGATGTACCACTGGGAGGATTTTTATCCAAACTAAATATCAAATTTTCAATTGTGGGATCTGTTATGCTAACAGTAAAGGAAAGTGTTTTTTCTTCATCAACGTTTTTGCTTCCAATCGAATTTAGATTAAGATCAAATAATTCAACAACAGAAATTTTATCATCAGAATATTCAAAAAAGATCTTTATTCCATTTGCCACAGGTTGAGTATTGGTAAATGCTGTAGCTACATAACTTCCAGGATGTAAAAATAATTCTTCTGCATTTATCGCAACAAGTGAAAAACTTCCATCACTCTTGGAAATTCCATTTCTCAGAAATACTTTTTCTAAAGGGCGATTGATCACTATATTAACAAACTCTCCTGGTTCAGATACAGTACCAGAAAAAACAATTTTGTCTTCTATCTTGTATACTGGTTTATCAGTTTTTAACGAAGTTACATCAGCATAAGCAGGATTAATAAGTAAAACTAACAAAATTGAAAAAATTCCAGCGATTTTTGTCTTATATCGCATTTAATGAATTTTTATGCATAGTTATTAAAAAATGCGTATTATTTCTTCTTATGATACAAGCTGTCAAAATAATGAATAATATCCCACCAATACTAGAAACCCACTTCAAAGGAATACTTTGTCTCAAATTGCTTGCTGTTCATTAACGGTTTGTATCAAACGTTAATGAAAATAAAATGAGTGTGTAACATTGGAAACAAGCTGGTAAGAACACTAGCTGTTCATTTTGAACACACATCATCAGATATTATAGTTTAGCTTAATTTCTTTATGGATGAACTCAATAAGATAAACTTGGATTTGCAAATACAAACACAGAAAAAAGCACATGAATTATTCTTAAAAAGCATAATTTAAACATCTAAAAAATTCTAAGATCTTATCCTAATGATGTATATCTCATAAAAACTTTCAAGTCAATATCAAATAATCAATTTACTCGTTTACAGTTCGTATCAAACACAATTCAAAAAATTAAATCAGCACAAATTCTGAGTAATGTAGACCTTGTCATCTGGAGAAATAACTACACCTATTCCCTCTCTATCAAATCTTGGCGTCAGAATGTTTTTACGATGACCTTCTGAATCCATCCAACCATCAACCGTACTTTTAGCAATCTCCTTCATACTATTCCAATCATAAGAGACTGGCACTTCGCCAACTAGCTGCACAGAATCATAAAGATTGTTTTGAAAAATGTTTTCAGCTATGCCAGAATAAATAAAATTCCTAACCGTTTTGGTGCAGCTGTATCCAGCCTGCTTTGCCCTGCCAGTAGAATCAAGTCCCTCTGGACTCACATGCGCAAAATAGTTTCTAGTTGCCATGTCAAGACTATGTTCTCGTGCAATCTCTGAAATTTCGGTATACAACCTAAGCGTTCCAAGTCCATGAAGCACCCGCTGTTCATTTGTAAGCTTGTGTACCATCTGCTCAATTGTAGAAGTATCATATTCAGGTGTTAGGCTTTTGGAAGGTCCCTTTTCTACTGTTTGTTTAGCTTGTTCTATGACAGTCTCTAGTTTTGGGCCAGCTTGCTCAATTGCATTCTCAATTGTACTTTGTGCCTGACTTAGGCCCTCCACAACTGTTTTAATCGGTGTTAAGATTTGCATAGTATTTTCACCATCTAAATATTGGGAAAAGCTTAGAGGAAATAACAATACAAATGCAATAGAAACTATTACAATTACCAAAATCATTCCAATGTTAATTCCCTTACTTGATTCTATAGACAATGCTGTAGCCTTATCAGATTGTTAACCTAAATACTAATACCTTAAGCTGTTCAAATCGAGCTCAAAAACCAAAAGATCTTTGATCCAATCTCAAAGATCACAGTTGTAAGTAATTTTTGAGACACACCCCGAAATAACTATCGTCTCACCTATTTTTTACACAAATGAATCAGAGCTCACATAATATCATTCTAAAAAGCTCACTGCTTGCCATTTCTTTTTCAATTCTTTTAGTTATGATTTTTGTAACATCCGAAGCTATGGCCTCCAATGGAAAAAACAACTCACCGATTATAATTATAAATTCAAATTCAGATTGGGTCGATTTCAATTGGGATGGTTTATCGGATTATTATATGAAAGCACATTATACTGGTAAAGCAAACAAGTTATACAAAATAGATCTCAAGCTTATTGATCAATGTGTTGATGGTTCCACTCATGATGAGGCTGTACTGAAGATAGGATTTACAAACCAAGCATTCTACTATTACGATCGTTTTTGGATTTCAGATGGAATTGAAGCTTGGACACCATGGTTCCATTCAAACAAAGGAACTGATCAAAACAACAAAATAGATTTGGTAGTTTTGCCTCATGGAAAAAACCCAATACCATTTCCTGCAAGTGGTGAGGATGTAATTGTAAAAAATCAAAACGAAAATAATGGCTCTTTCTCACATAAAAACAGTATAAAGCAGCTAGATGGCCAATCGGGTTGGGAAGGAACCATCCATTTCAACGCACCATCTGGAGAATATTTTTTCTGGACCATTCATCCAGCTCAAGGTACTAGCGGATGTGATCTTATAGCAGCTGTTGGAATTCCAATCATCATAAAAGATTAATTATATTTCATCTTCAACCTCACGAACAAGAATACTGAACAAATTTATGATAAGCTTACCCGACATCAATGAGAAATGGCTGAACATTATTATTGGATTTTCATTATTTTTTTGATAATACCACTTATACGAATAGTTCGACGTTACCTTAGAAAACGTCATTTAGAAGATTACACTAAAACTCCAGAAAAAAACCCTGAAATGCATTTTGAAACAAATACAAGTGATATAATAGAAAACCCTCAGCAAAATTTAACAAAACCTGAAACAAAGGACATGTTGGTTTTGGGAGAAATAAACCGTGAAGCAACTAATTTTAAAAAACTGCTTAAAGTCACTGGTCTTGAGCGTGATGAACTAATTCCCATCTTGGATGATTTAGAAGAAAGAGGCCTGATGAGAGTAGAACAAAAAAGTGGTATGCTTGGTCCCAAGGTTGAATTCTATGTTACTGATAAGGGCTTTCAAGAATACTATTCTTGACCAGAATTATTTTCAATATTCTAACATTTTCAAATGTTTTTTCTTCTAAATTATATTTGATACGAATTATTAACTAGATTTAGTCTTGAAAAATTATTCAACGAAAGGATTCGCAAAACACAAAGAAAAGTACCGAATACTTTCAAGGGTTTGACATTTAATAAGAACTGTAAATGAGATTTCTTATGAAATGTTAATAGATTTACTATCTAACTGAGCTCGTGAAAGAAAAATACAAGGAATATCTAAAATTAAACAGAAATGTTTTCATTGCTTTTGCTGTTGATATTATAGTTTCAGCCATCGTTGCTCAACTACTTGTTGAGCAACAAGATTATCTTAATGTGACTTTTACACTTTTGGCAGACTATGCAACTTTCTTCTCAATACTAAGTTTTCTGTTTTATTATGACAATCGAAAAAAGTACAAGCTAGAATCAGGCAAAACAAATTGGATTCTTCTAAAGGCAGACCTAGTAAAAATTGTCTTATCACTAGGTATTGCAGAGATTGCTTACACAATTGTGCGGTGGTTATCTCAATATTATTTTCTTACAATAGATTATGATCCCTACTTGGCCTCGGTAATTGGACAAATTATTGCGATTGCTGTTTATATGATCACTTTAAATTTCCTAATAAGCATTACAAAGCTGTACAAGGATTCCAACAAACCTTGAATTATTTTTAGATTTTGAATACGTCTAAAAGTAATTTGTTGTGATTAAGAAACCCTCCTAGACTTATAATAAACAAATCATGACGAGTTTATTATGCATAAATATTACTAAAACGCAGTATAATAATCAGTAAATTGTCAGAATTTGAAGGACCACGAGTTAAGGTAAATGTAGGAGCTGCCAAAATAGTCTTCATTGGCATCGTGGTGCTAATTATCATTGGAGTGATAGTTTCAGCATCTGTTCAAATAGTAGATGCAGGTCACAGAGGCGTTTTACTGCATTGGAATGCAGTTGATACAAGCGTTCCACCACTAGATGAGGGACTTCATTTCGTAGTTCCTTTTCAAGATCAGGTGGTAAATATTGAGGTAAGAACTCTAAAGTATGTAAAAG
>JADFLH010000060.1 GCA_022564515.1 Nitrososphaerota archaeon | reverse complement strand
TTGGCTTTGTACAAAAACCATTAACAAAAAAGAATATGGTTGGAAATCATTTTGAAATTAAAATCACAGAACCGTTATCAGATCCTTCAAAATTTGATGAATATGATAAAATTCTAAATTTTTATGGTTATCAGCGGTTTGGCTCTGCAAGACCCGTGACTCACCTGATAGGTAAGGCTATTTTGCAACGCAATTTTTCAGAGACAATCAAATTACTAGTATCTTTTACCTCTGAATTTGATTCAAAAAAAAATACCGAATTGAGAAAAAAACTAGCAGATGAATCAAATTACAAAAAATTACTTTCAGAAGTTCCACCACAAATGGATTTAGAAAGAATTGCAATTTCTGAAATGATAGAGCATAATGATCCACTAAAAGCAATCAGGGCCTTACCCTTGCCAATTCGTCGTTTTTTTGTTCAAGCTTATCAATCGTTTCTTTTTAACAAAACTATTAGCTCCGCGTTTGAAAATGAAGAAGATTTGTTTAATCCACAGGAAGGTGATGTATGTTATGATAAAAATGGAATTCTTGGAAAATATGTAAAAGGTTTAGAACAAAATCTTTCAGTTCCAATGGTGGGATATGCATACCACAAAAAAACCAGATTTCATTATTACATTTCAAAAATTTTAGAATACGAGGAAATTAATCCCAAGGATTTTTACCTAAAGGAACTCCAAGAGTTGAGCAACGAGGGCGGATATAGAAATAGTTCAACTAGTTGTACAGATCTTTTAATCAATGATAACACTGTCTCGTTTTTACTTCCTCGCGGTTCTTTTGCAACTATTATTTTGCGGGAGATAATTAAACCAGAAGATCCAATTAGATCCGGATTCTGAATCTAGTAATAACTAATTTTAATACTAACGACTATCCCGATTCCCAATATTACTAGACCTGCTATGACTATTTGTAGTCCATATGTAATCCAATCCGAATTTAAATACATGAACGATGACTCTGGTCCAACGACCCCCTGTCCCTGAAAATGAAATACTATGCCTGCTAGAAGAATAATTACACCTAAAATGACAAGGGCACTGCGTACGAACACCTTCTTATGTAATGATTTTTTCTATTAAAAAGGATAAACAGAATTTAATTAATAATAAATCCTGTCTGTTCTAAGAGTTACATACTAACAATATTGTAGAAAAACTTTCAAGTCCCATTATGCCCATTAATCATTCGAGCATCCATCTATTCTTCGTATTATCCCATGAATTTTTTGCCCACAATTCAATATCTTCTGGAAATCTATTTTGACTAATTTACTTGATAAGAAGATGATCCTCAATACAGACATTATTAATTTTGATCTACAATTTGAAGAAATCTATTCCATCATAAATAATCACTCGATGGTTGAAGTGACTGATATAGAAGGCAATATTATATTTGCTAACAAAAAGTTTTGTGACATTTCACAATATTCAGAACAGGAACTGATTGGACAAAATCATAGAATTATAAAATCAGGCTTCCATACAAAGGAATTCTACAAAGATCTGTGGAGTACCATTACTAGTGGCAAAACATGGCATGGGGAATTTAAGAATAAGGCTAAGGATGGATCTTATTTCTGGAATAAACAAATGATCATGCCTCGTTTTGATAACAAAAAAACAATATGTGGATACATCTCAATTGGAACAGACATTACAACAGAAAAAGAGCTTTCAGAAAAATTAACGCAAATCGAAGATAATTTAGTGCAACAAAACAAAAATCTACAGGAAAAAATCAAAAGAAAATCAGATGAAATCATAAAAAAAGAAAAATTATCAATGCTTGGTACAATGGCCTCAAGACTAGCTCATGATTTGAAAAATCCTCTAACTGTAGTTAAAGCATATTCAGATATCTTAAGCAGACAACTTGAAGACAAGATGAATTATGAAATGAAGATGAAGGTTTCTAAATTAAAAAATTCTATTACGGATATGTCTAATATTATTGAAGATGTACTAGATTTTTCACGGACTGTAGAATTAGACCTACAAAAAAATTCAATTTTTAAAATTTTAATGATTGCATTAGAAAATGTGGATAAACCTAAACAGATTAATGTTAACATTAATTATAGTGATATAGCGATAATTTGTGATTCAAAGAAAATAGAGGCTGTATTTTCTAATTTGCTGTCAAACGCAATTCAAGCATTAGAAGAAATAGGAGAAATTAATGTTAGATTAACAGAAGAAGACAATCAAGTATTAATTACTGTGGAAGATACTGGACCCGGAATTCTTGAAGACGACATGCCAAGAATCTTTGAGCCACTTTTTACAACAAAACAAAAGGGCACTGGTTTGGGTTTGAGTATTTGTAAAAATATTATTAATTTGCATGGAGGCGATATTATAGTCAAGAATGCTCCAACGACTTTTATTGTAACCATTCCTAAAAACATAAAAAAAACTAATCAGTAGAGTTTTTTCTTTTTGATTTTTTTGCTTTTTTCTTCAATTTTTTCAATGTAGCGTAAAAGTTTTGTACCAAGTTTAATCTTTGACAACGATTCTACTGATAATTTTACAATGTTCGCATCTAAAGCAATATTTGATTTAGGAAGGTCTTTTTCAATCCAATTTTTAATCACTTTATCCTCTAACTTGTAATCTCGGAAACCCGCAGGGAATTTCTTTGTTATATGCAATAACAATGTCTTATCTTTAAAGACTGCTCTGGGTTCGAAAAGTCTGGTTTTATCAGCGTAAACACTTTCAAATAAATTTCCTGTAATTTCATCAGATAATATTTCCATCTTTGAAAACTTTCGAATTAATTCAAGATAATGAAGAAATTCATGAGCTAAAATTGCATGAATAGTTCCTTTCAAGCCATATGCTACCAAGGGAGCAGTAATTTGTATTACGATTTGAAGTTTATCATCAAAAATTAGAGGAATTGTTCTTGCAAAAAGAATTCCATATTGATATGAAGGGATTTCATGTGATGAGAAAATTATCGATGGCTCAACATACGCTATTGGAAAATTGATTCCAGATGCCTTTTCAATTCTATTTATCCCAGCTACTGTGATTGGGAATCTCTCTTTTATCAACGAATACTCTTTGTCTGGGATGATTCCTTTTTGATGAGCTTGATTTACTTTTACTAATGGATTCAATGAAACCCCTCTAAATAATTCATCGTAAAAATGTTAATTTTTCTTATCTTGATTTTGATTTACCCCTTTTGGATTTCTTTTTCCTTCTACGTTCTGCTGTCTGATCGGCTCTTCTCTTGTGTTTGCCTTTTTTTCTTAACGGCATGAAAGATGATTACAAAATAGATAGTTAATTGTTGTCATTACAATTCAATATCGTAGAAATCAAACTCTTCACACTTGCATTTCAAGCCGAGAATACCACTCAGGTTTGGATTTACATTATTTCCTTCCACAAATCTCTTAATTGGTAATCCTCCATCAGCCGTCAGGCTTATGTTAAAGGAAGTAGGAGAGGTTTTTTTGTAATTTAGTTCGTAAACTTTCTTTTTTACCTCCTTTGAAGGTTTTTCAAGCACAGTAATAGTAGTTTTTTTGATTGACTTCAAATTTGCTAGAATTGATGAATTAAGTGTATCTTCTACAATTACTTTAATTACAATTTTTGATCTAAATTTAATTGGTTCTTTTGGCATTTGTTCAATAAACTTTAGATCTGAAATGGTAATTTGATCCAAATTTATTTTCTTTTCTGGTTTTAACTTTCGTTTCCTTGGATCGTTAAGCTTTACAAAAAATGGACGTCCTCTTCCGAGAACTAAGCTTCTTTTATCTTCTCCACCAATCCACGTAAATTTTGCTTTTCTAGTGCCAAATTTTTTAAAAAAATAATCACAAATCTTTCCCTCCACACTATCGAATTTTGACATTCCATGGTAATTACATGAAAGACATCCCTTACCCTCACAAAACTCACACAAGTTTTTTTTCTGTTTGAACCCTCTAATTTTTTTTGTATATCTCCCAAAAAGGAAGATAGGTTTTGACCTTATTTCCAAAAAGTCGTTTTTGAAATCAATAGTAAATGTCAAATCTGGGTTTTTATAATCTACTTTCTTCTTTGTTTTCTTTGCAAATTTTTTGCTAATCTCTCTTGTTAGTTCGGTCTTAATACTATCAATTCCTCGTAGTTGAAATTTTGATCGTATTGAATCATCTCTATCAAAGAGGGATGGCTTTAGTATTGCTCCAGTTAGAAAGGTTGAAAATTGAAAATCTGAAGACAGTTCGACCATTTTGTTAATGTGAGATTGAAGACTTAAAAAAATATTTTTGCAAATATGACATTCTGAAGTTTTCCTTCCTAGCCTTTTTCTGATTTTTTTCCCTAAAAACTTGTTAGATGAAACTCTAAGTTTTTTTGAAAATAATCTACCTAAACAATTTTCACATAGATCATATTCTTTCAAAATTCTTTTTGATTGAGCAAGAATCTGATTAAAATTACTTGACACAGTCACGTTGCTGATTTTCTATACTTCGTATTATTTGTGATTGTTTAGGAAGTTGTTTAACCTAATCCCATTCGACGGAGGGCACTCTGCATTTGCCTTCCTTTTGAGGCCTTCATCATGTTTTTAGAATTTTTGTAATTTTTAACAAGTTCTTTTACCTCATGTTCTGGCCAGCCAGAACCTCTTGCGATTCTCTTTATTCTTGATGAATTTAGTAAATCAGGATCAGCTTTTTCTTTTTTTGTCATGCTCTGAATGATATACCTCCACTTCTGAATTCTGTTTTCCATTTGATCAAGTTGATCTTCCTTAACCATTCCTGAAAAACCTGGCATACTGTCCAAAAATCCACGAAGTGAACCAACTTTTGTTACTTCTTCAAGCTGATAATAGAAATCTTCCATATTCATTTTGCCACTAGAAATGCGTTTTAATCTAA
This sequence comes from Nitrososphaerota archaeon, assembly GCA_022564515.1. Taxonomy (GTDB): domain Archaea; phylum Thermoproteota; class Nitrososphaeria; order Nitrososphaerales; family Nitrosopumilaceae; genus DRGT01. Next base: position 1,766 of record JADFLH010000060.1, on the reverse strand, counting down.
CTTCATCAGCTTCGCTTTCCAATCTTTTTGCAAGGTCTAATACCGCCTTAATATCGCCCATTCCCAAAAGTCTACCGACAAACCTTGTTGGGGAAAATTGTTCCAAATCGTCAATTCTTTCACCAGTACCTATGTACAATATTTGTGAGCCAGTAGCAGCAGAGGCCGCAATAGCACCGCCACCCTTTGCGGAGCTATCTAGTTTTGTAATTATTATTCCACCTATTGGAACTGTTTTATTAAATGCGTCAGCCTGACTGAAACACTGCTGTCCAATTGTTCCGTCAATAACTAATAATACTAGATCTGGCTCTGCAACTTTGTTAATTTGTTTCATCTCATCTAACAATTCTTTTTCTTTTTTGTGACGACCTGCAGTATCTATTAGAACAATATCAAGATTAGAATTTTCAAAATGTTTTAATCCTTTTTTTACAATTTGTAGCGAATCTTTGTTTTTTTCGTCTCCATAGACTTCAACACTTACTTTGTCACACATGGTTTTTAATTGCACTAAAGCAGCTGGTCTATGGGTGTCTGCACCAATTACAGCAACTTTATAACCTTGTTTAGTCAAAAATTTTGCAAGTTTTGTAGTGACAGTGGTTTTTCCGCTACCCTGGATTCCAACCATTAATACCTTATTCATTCTTCCAGATTTGAAAGAGAATTCAGTTTCATTCCCTAGTAATTTTGCGAGTTCGTCATATAGAATCTTCACAATGTGATCTTTCCTTGACAGACCAGGTGGAGGCGTTTCATTAAGTGATCTTTCTTCCAGTTTTTTTGTTACTTCAAGAACAAATCTCACATTGACATCAGATTGCAAAAGAGCTCGCTGAACATCTTTTGATAATTCTTTGATAAGTTCTTCGTCTACACCTGATGAGTTGATTATTTTCTTTATTGCTGCTCTGAGGTTTGTTTTAAGATTATCTAGCACGATAAGTAATGGATTTCGAGATTATATGAGACTTCTGAGAACATTTTTGATTAAAGATTTAGGGAATTTTACGTATTTTGGACATTAAATTAAGAATTTTCAGGATTGAATTGATACGAACTGTAAATGAAATTTTAAAACCACTTGATGAGATTAATTAAGACTATTTGTTGGATGAACAACATCCTCATGAACCATTTTTTCTTGCAAGTCTAGGTTGTAGTTTACTCCCCAAGTTATCCAGTCACGTTTCACTAACTCATATGAAAGATCATCGCGACCTTGATTCTCAAAGGACATATCAAGTCCAAATTCTGCTTTGTTTAATGAGATTAGACTGGCGTCATTCAGCATATTATTAACATAGACAACTCCGACAGTGAATATCGATCCAATTAATAATACGAGGGCAGGGATTTTGAAACTTTGGTTTATGTTATAAAATTCATTAAAGGATATAAAAAGACTGGTTATTGTTTTACATTTGATACGAACTGTTAATGAGAATTAAGAATTTTCAGGATTAAACTAAGGATCAAATACTACATACTCTATTGAATTAACAAGGTTATGTTTATTGAAAAAAAATATGGTACTGTCGTAATCGGAAGTACCTTCCTTGTTTTTGTATTCAGTTTGGGTGCAGCTATTACTTTGCTTCTAACTTTGAATCTATGGGTTATGGAAGAGGACATGCTTTCAAAATTAGGAACTGCATCATCAATTACGGGTCTTTTTGTGGGAACGTTCATTGCAATTTGGTTGATCAGTAGAGATAGAAATAGAAAACTAGACGAAAATAACAATTACAAAGAATGGTTGT
>JADFLH010000059.1 GCA_022564515.1 Nitrososphaerota archaeon | reverse complement strand
CATGAAAGTAATAAAAGTAGGTCATAGAGGGACACAAGCATACGAATCAGAAGTTGGTCCTCAAAACTGGTCAGGCGATGCCTATAGAGAAGAACAACAAAAGAGGCTTGAAAAAATCCCAAAAAATCTAACATTGCACCTTGGTCGTGGTGTTAGAACTACAAAAGCAGGAGATCTTCCAAAACCTGCGCCAAGACCCTCAACAGAAGGTATGACAAGAATTACTGGTAGAGGAACTAGCAGTCGCAAAAGCAGAAACAAGGGTAGCCAAATAATATCATAAAGTACGAAACCATCCTTAATTTTTTTTCTTTTTTAATTCAAGTTTATTTTAGTAATCATGTTCACTAAAATCTGATCCTAATGAAATTGTAGCTATTACAGTAGAATCTGTTGTTTTGCATTTTAGATTCTTGTCAGGAAGAAAGTCATGAAAAATTTCCTTTAGTAATTGTTCAGTAAAGACAGACCACTTCATTCCAAGCCCGTGTTGAATAATGAAATGATGAAGATTTCCTTCAATTCTGTGATCAGACTTCATGCCAGATGCTCTCATGTAATCTTCCAAAGTTTCTATGCATCTTTTCAGGTCATAGTCTCCCTTGATGAACATGACATTGTCTTTGATAACTGGTTTGATGACATTAATTATTTCATCAATGTCCTTCCCCTCCATATCCACTCCTAAAGCTTCAAGAATTGACTTTGGGACTGGAATCATTCCAATTTTATCAGAAAATCTATCCCATTGAATGAATTTTTCAAGAATTTGTTTTACCAACACGTTTTGTGAAATATTCTTTTGCATTGCCTCTGTTTCTAATTCTTCAACTATCCTTTCTGGAAGTCTATATGTTATACTACGAGTTTTTTCTTTTTTGGGAGGATGGGGTTTTCTTTTTGCTGTAGCAGGTTCCACGTTAGTGAAAAATTATAGCATTATAAGATTTAACTGATCAGATGCCAGCCTTAGCAATATTGCCTTCTAAAAGGCCTTTGCCAATATGAATATCGTCTATATGGCTAGAGAAGATTTTTTTGTCTTGAAAAACTGACCCACAATAAGGACAGACATACTTGGACGGAGTTTCTAATTCTGGAAGGGCTATAGCATATTCGTTTAAGTTTCCTACGATCTGCTTTCGTGAAATAATACCAATAGTTCTTTCATCATTTTTTACAACTAACCTGCGTATATCATATTTGTTCATCAGTGAAATTGCGTCATTTACAGATGAATCTTTGTGAATTTCGATGATTGGTTTGTGTGCTATTTCAATTACTTTAACGTCATTAGGATTTTTTCCTTTTGCGACTACCTCAGATAGAATATCTTTGTTAGTAACTATACCTACAACGTCATCATTTTCTGAAACAAGGACGCTATCAATTTTGCTTTCAACCATCACCTTAACAGTATCAGTCACTGTGACGTTTTTTTCCACTACTACTAACTTATGATTTGTAAACTTTGAGACTGGTTCCTCAAGCATTTGTTTTAACATGGTTTTTCTTCGATTGAAATTAATTTAAGAGGACAAGACGTTTTTCAAAATTGATACTTACTTGTGAAATTCAGTTTGTTAATGAGTTAGTTTGTATTTTTCAAGCAAATATGCGTTAGACTCTACTTGAGTAAATGCTCTAACAACATCAGATTTGGTAATAATACCAACTAGATTTTTTTCTTTATCTATAACTGGTATGCCACTTACAAGATTCTTAATCATTAATCTTGCTGCTTCGGCTAAATCGTCTTCAAGATCCACTAATAATATATCGTGATTTAGAAGTTTTTCTACTGGTAAGGTTTTGCTAAGTTTTGTTGGGGTCCAATAATCAAGTGCCTTGTGAGAACTCTTTTTGAAATTGTTTGTATGTTTAAGAAATGTATTTCTTGTAATGATGCCTGCAGGAATTCCATATTGATCAGTTACAACTAAACGAGAAATTCCAATTTTATTTATCATATTTAATGCAAATTGTAAAGAATCTGATTTACGACAAGTTGTTACTTTTTTGGTCATGTGATCTTTAACTTTGAACTTTCCTGGGTACATTATAGAATAGGCGTTGGTGATGTCAGTCTTTGTTGTAATTCCAGTGACCTTACCATCCTCATCCAGTATGATTATAGCACCAATCTTGAAAATTTCCATTCTCTGTGCACATTGGTTTAGATGATCCTGTTGACCGCCTGTGATGGAAATGAGTTTTCCTGTCATTAGCTCAGTAACTGGAATTTCATCCAAAGCCCTGCTCGTTTTGTCTTCTTCAAGAAATTTGACGATATCAGTTTCAGTAATAACTCCCAATGGAGTTTTTTCTGAAGTAATTAGGACTGTTTTGATATAGTTTAATTGCATTTTTAAGAGAACCCTATCTATTGTGGCATCTTTTTTTAATGATATAACAGGGGAAGAGTAGAGTTTTACCTTCATAGAATTTTTCTCGTCAGATTGTCGATTTAAAATAAGGTATTGATTATCAGTCATGATATTTTCACATCATTCCTTTGCAACAGATGGAATGTTTGGAACTATTTCAACCTCGACATAGTTTCCTGTATAAGAGGCACTTAATGATCTAATCTTACTTTTGTATAGGAAGAATTTTTTTCCATCATCTGAAATCATTCCAGAAATTGCCACAAGCTTGTTGTCATGTAGGCTTTGAAGTCTTCTGTATACAGTACTGATTGGAATCTTAGTATCTGCTGCAATATCCATGGCTGATTTTGGTTTTTCCATAGTTGTTTCTATGATACCTCTGCAGTACTTGTCTGCTAGAATCTCGAGAATTGCATCCTTTCTTTCATCATCTTCGATTTTTCTTTTCTGAAGTAATATTTGCATGTATTCTGTTTGTGACCATTTTGATATAACCAGTAGGACTGCATTGCAATGCACTGCAGACTTACTGAATATATTCATAATTACCTAGTGAAAATCAATGAATGGAACTCAATTAAAATATGGACATTTACTGCCTTTGAATGATGACCGAAATTTTGCAGTTGATGGGATTGAAATTTGCTGTGACTGTGGCAGTTCAGAAACAACAATTCTTAAAAATGGGATTTATTGTAGAGCATGTCGAAGTTTTAGGCTTTATCACAACAGATTAAACGATAGGTTTCGCTCCACAGGGACGGTTTTAGATTTTGATTAAAATGAACCTAAAAAAACCCACTAAGATAGTTGGAATAGTTACAACAACAGATCCTGCGGAAATTTGTAGTTCGGATTCTGATTATAAATTAAGGAGAATTTGTGCTCAAATGCTTTTGCGTATGAAAGGATTAACACACTAGCTTGAGGGGATAGTATGGCAAGTACCTTTGTAAAAGACATTATGACAAAGAATGTGATAACGATAGACGGAGCAGAGTCAATACAAGAAACTGCTCAAATGATGACTGATGCAAATGTTGGATGTGTTATAGTAACAAGAAAAGATGTACCTGTAGGAATTATAACCGAAAGGGATTTTGTAACAAAAGTTGCAGCAGAAGGCAGACCACTTTTCACCGAAGTTTCTGAAGTCATGTCTTTACCGCTTACAGTAATTGATCCTGATGAAACGGTTTGGGATGCGGCTGAGATTATGAGAGGAAAAGGAATACACAAGTTGCCTGTTCAGGAAGGAACCAAGATAGTAGGAATTGTTACAACAACTGACCTTGTGGAAATTTGTAGCTATGGTTCTGATTCTCAAATGAGACATGTTTGTGATCAAATCCTGATGCGAATTAAGCCCACTAACTATGTAGAAGCGGGGTTGGACTGACTGATTTCGATAATAGGAAGTGGTAGAGTTGGTTCTGCTATTGCTTTTCAAGCAGTAACTACTTCTCTTGACGACATACATATGGTTAATCGTCATAAAGACAAAGCACTAGGACAAGCACTAGATATCTCAGGTGCTATTCCTGAAAACTCCCCAATTTCTGTTACTGGCACTGATTTTTCTGAAATTAAAAATTCTGAAGTTGTTGTCATTTCAGCTAGTGTTAAAACTTACATGAAAGGTCGTATGGAGAGGATTTCAGATCAAGTAGCTATGATTCATGACATTGCAAAGAAGATCAAAAAATTTGCTCCTGATTCTAAAATTCTGATGGTTTCAAATCCTGTAGATGTTCTTAACTACATTTTCCAAAAAGAAACAGGATTCTCTAGAGAAAATGTCATCGGAGTGGCTTCAAGTCTTGATTCTAATAGATTTAGATACTTACTTTCAAAAGAGCTTAAAGTAAAATCATCACAGATCAAAAATGCGTTAGTTTTAGGGGAGCATGGGGATTCAATGGTCCCAATTTTTTCTGTTACAAAATGTAATAATAAACCAGTTTTAGAGCTGTTGAGTGTTTCCCAAATAGATAAAATCACTAGAGAACTACGAGATTATTGGAAAGTTATAAGAAAGTTTAAGGGACCGTCACTTTTTGGAATTGCAAAAAATACTGTAGATGTGATAAGAGCAATTATCAAAAATGAGGAACTTTCTATTTCGGCTTCAGTAATGTTATATGGTGAATATGGATTTTCAGATGTTTGTTTGGGTGTTCCTGTACAAATTGGTAAGGAAGGACTGATAAAGATTCAAGAAATTGGCTTAAACAAATATGAGAAAAATTCACTATATCAGTCTGCAGAGGTTGTTCGAAATTATCTGTTGACAGAAGCATGTCAGATTACTTGATCCTATATTAAAAACCAAGATTGAGAATTATGCCTTATATTAATTAAAAATATGGGCCAATATGAGATATGGTCACAATTCCATATTGTGTTAAAGACTTGCTTGAGGATCAGGGAATATTTGTTGTAGGCTCTGTAGGAGACACAAAAATTTGTACTATTTCACCTAGAGTTTTCTTCGTTATCATTGAAAACTCAATTTATTGGCTTGATTTTTTCAAACACAAATCATACCAAAATTTTAAACAAAATCCTTGGGTAAGTATTGCAGTTTTTGACAAAGATGAGTTTGTGGGATATCAGTTAAGAGGCAAAGTGAGCTTTCTAACTGAGAATTCTGAAACAGAAAAAATTAGAAAAAAGATTGTTCAACAAACGTTGCAGAAACATAAATCTAAAAAGGCAAAAAAAATGAGTACACGTGATTCACGAGTTATTAAGTTTGAGCCCAAAGCCATCTATTCGATGAAGCCAGAAGAACATTCCAATTTATCTATGGTATGTGAAGCCGATCCGACGCAGCTGTTATTGGAAATGCACTAGGAAGAAAAATAATTATCATAATTGAAAATCTAGTCAGTCATTTAAATTAAAAAAATTCAAAACTATTCCATGGTTAAACAAATAAAAAATATTCTAGTTCCACTTGATGGTTCAAAAAATTCTATCAGGGGATTGGATCAAGCAATATTATTTGCAAGACAAAGCCATGGAACGATTACAGGGTTTTATGTAAAGAAGTATCCAGCTGTATTTGTTTTACATCCACTGGGATTTTTAGGCGTGGATCTTACAAAAGAGACAAAAAAAATCCTGGGATTTGCGAAGGTTCGAGCAGCTAAAAAGGGAATTCTCTTCAAAGGCACAAGCCTCAAAGGTGCAGACCCAGGCTTTGATATTGTAAAGTTTGCCCATAATAAGAAAAACAAAATAGATTTGATTGTTATTGGAGCAAGAGGTTTAGGGTCGGTAAAGGAAGTTTTCTTTGGAGGTGTCTCCAATTATGTGGTCCACAAATCAAAAATCCCGGTGGTCATAGTAAAATGAAGCCACAGTCTTTTTTTTCAAAAATACTTGTATGTGTTGAAGATTCAGCATGTGCTAATAAAGCACTAATGCGTGCTTGTGATTTAGCAAGAAGAAATAATTCAAAATTATTTTTAATCTATGTGGTGTACAATCCTACATCTGGTTTGGGGCTAGGAATTGAACTAATTGATAGAGGTGAATTTGTAAAAATGTTCAGAGACCATGGAAAAAAAGTATTGAAAAAAGCTAGCACGATAGCTACTGAAAATGGAGTCAAAGCAATACCAGTAATGAAAGAAGGTAATGTAGCAACTGAGATTATCAAATTTGCAAAAAAAGAACGAATTGACTTGATAGCTATTGGCAGTAGAGGTTTAAGCAGATTACCTAGATACATACTTGGAAGCATATCAAATAAAATAGCTAACTATGCACCTTGTCAAGTACTTGTGGTGAAATAAAGACATGCTTGCATACATACTACTAAATTGCAGTCCAGGACATGAAAAAGAAATCATTTCTGAAATTAAAAAAATACCTCAAGTGTCTGAAGTTAATGGAATAATGGGAAGGTATGATATTTTTGTAAAAATAACAGGAGAAATACCTGGAGACATAGATTTTGGTGTAGCTAAAATCAGATCAATTGAAGGAATAATTAATAGTTACACTATGACTGCACTTTATGGTCAAGGCGGCACCATAGATGCAGAAACTAAATAATAAATTGATTAAGTATTACTGTCAAAATTCCTCAGCAATTCCAAAGTTTTTTGGGTTTAATGAGATTAACATCATGTTATTGCCTTCATATCAATTTCTGAAAGACGAGGTTTACCAAACTTTTCTTCAATCCGTTTATACCATTCAGTTTCTTGCTTTGATAGGGGTCGTGTCTTTTTCATGGCATCTTCAATTTGCTGCATATTCACCTTCAATTCCTTTACATGTTTTTCAGCTTCAACTGGATCTTCATATTTGAAGATATGTTGACGAATTGCAGCCATCACCGCAGCAGAGATAAATGATGCAATATCTGCGCCCGTGTAATCTTCTGTTATATCTGCCAAGTGCTCAATATTAACGTCCTCAACCATGGGAATATTCTTGGTATGAATTTTAATTA
>JADFLH010000058.1 GCA_022564515.1 Nitrososphaerota archaeon | reverse complement strand
GTATACTCTTCTTCGGTACTATTCCTTAGAGACCCGCCCCATTTTTGGTTTTAATTTGGTTCCCTGTATAGGAATTGAACAATTAGTTCAATGCCCTGTAACGAATCTGCCAAGATATACTACAATATTGTCCGAATCCGTTGAGACCCGCACCACTTTTGAGATTAGTTTAGACTCATTATACCTCCTAAAGATATTCAAGATGAATGATCTACTACGGAGTTAAGATTGAAAAACCAATCTAACTTGCATTATGTGAAACACTTAATTTTATTCAAGATTATATTATTACATGCTTAGTCATTGCAGAGATTGTAAAAGCAAAGATCTAGAGATTGAATCAGCTTATAATATTACATTCTACAAATGTAATTCATGTGGCACTATAAACTGAAAAGTCTTAATTTTAGAAATTTGTGAGTAATTTATGATAACACATAACGATTATTCAAAAAAAACAAGTCAATTATTTGAAAAACTAGATAGTAACAACATGCTCATACCATTTAATGATGATCCAAAATTTGATAAAATTTTTGAACGAAATAACTCTACAATGCATATTTCAGAAATGAAATACATGATTTTTACTGATGTTGAATTTTTCAAAAAATACAAAAAATTTTGGTTACCCTTTGATGTAAATGAATTTGATTTGTATAATGATTTCATACAACAGGGTGCATCATATGTTTTGGGGCTTTTTGAACTTCTAAAAAGATTTTTGCTTATGATTTTAGACGTTAAAAAATTACAAATAAATGAAAAATCCACATTAGGCAACATTATATTCAAAATTTCAAAAGAAACTAATCTGAATAAAAATGAGTTAGAAGATCTACTCATGTTAAAAATTCGAAATATTATTGCCCATGATAGTTGGTATTTTGAAGAAAAAAATTTTTGTTATGAAGAAGATGGGATTACTAAAAAATTAACTCTTGAAGATTTTGTACAACTGATTGTCAATGTAACTGATATGACAAATTCAATTGCAATGCATTGGGGAAAATATATCCCAAAGTTAGAATTTGAACGAATGAGAAAGAAAATGCGTAGTTAAATCATTCACAAATTTCTCTACTATAAACCAAGAATTAAGAATTTTCAGGGTTAGCAAAGTTCGAATCTTTTAAGACCCAGACCATTTTTGGGGTTATTTTAGACCCAATTTTTGTTTTAAAAAGAAAATTAAATGTAGATACTTAAACTTTAAAATTGCATTAAACAGATTTTCCTAATTTACAGTTCGTATCAAATGTTAACGGACATTCTTAATGTTGATTTTTTTTCTTTTACAATGTATTGTGCATCATCCAATTCCAACCCCGACTTTGGTCTAGCAAACTTTGGACCAAATGAAGCAAAAAGGAGACCGGTCTCACTACAATGTACAGGATTAACTTCCATTCCAACTATTTCTAATGGAATATCTTCATGTTCTAACATCTCTTTATATTTTCCAAGATTTTCAATAATCTTAGCAAGTCCTTGAATTTGTTCAAGAGTTATTTTCTTTCACCAAATCATTACATAATATAAGATTATAAAAAAATTTCAAATTTTCTATATGTAGATCTGATTAACTATATGCAGTTTTGATTGCTCGTGGAAAATTGCATATTCAAAAAAAAGTACAATTACTTTACAAACTCTTTAATAGCGATTTTCTTATTGCGCCACCTGTAAAAATCTGATCAAGGATGCCTACAATCACAATTCCTAAAATGATTTTTCCTGAATTACTATCCTCCAAGTGGTTGACAAGCGAAGTAATTGATTCATGAGGATCATGCTTATCATAATGGATTGAACAAAATCCAGTTTTAGGATTACATTCTACGTGATAATGCCCTTTTCTAAAGTGAATTTTACCTACCTTTTCTCCAACTGAACGTATCCAAGAAGGATCATTTTCAAAATCTTCTATTCTGTAACCCATTTTGTTCACTTCTGTATAATTTCTGGAACTTTTTTGGTGTTCCATCTCCCATGTTCTTTCCACGCCACTAGTAATGGAAGTTGTTTTTCAATACTATCTCCTATAATACCTCCAATTAAGCCACCAATAATGGTGGCAACTAAAGCTGCATTACTATTCCTGGATGATCCTCCTGCAATTAAACCAAGTAATCCTCCACCAAGAGCTCCTTCTACTGCTCTAGACACAATTTTTGATACTATTGCCTTTATTGCGCTTATACCAATTTCAAGAAGAATTTGATCTAGTTTTTCTATGATAGGAAAATCATCGTTTACACTATCATATTGAATCACTAGCTCGGGATAGATTAGATCTTTTGCTATCTGTGTTTCATGCAGTTTTACATCTTTTACTGTGCATAATGACTTCAAATGTGCCTTTACGTAATTTTGTAAAGTATGGCACCTTTCTTCCGATGGAAGACCAGCATAATTATTACAGTGAATTACTAATTGTTTTTTCAAGTTGTTATCACTATCTCCTTAGTCATTTGTTTCATAAGGGGAATACTTGGGGGTTGTAATGATTGCCATTGTATGAATTCATTCTTAACGCGTCTTTCCTCCTTGCTTGGTTTTAAAACAGTCTCTTTTAATTCAGGATATAATTTCAAGGCACCTTTTGCTATGTACCTTCCATCTTCTGTAAGGTAGTATTTGCCGTTAATTTTTCCAACATGCTCAGCTTCAACTAATTCTTTTAGAACATGATCTTCTGGAAGATCTATTCTAAAATCTGGATTTATAGCATTTTTTAAAAATAGGTAGGTAAGTACCTCTTCTTCTCTGGAAACAGTAGGGTAGTGACTTGTTTTAATTATTAAATTCTGTATATGTTCTGGAAACATTGTCATGCCAGTCTTTTCTTTCATTTTAACTACCGTTAGGTTATCCAGATTAGATACATCCAGATGTTTTCCAGAAAAGGATGACTGACTGGATTCCAGAACATGTAAAATCTTCTTTACAGTTCTAAAATTCAAATTTGCTTCCTGAGCCAGCTTACTCACCGAATACGGTTCTCCAGTTTTTAAAACATCTAAAACCATTTCAAGTGCTGTGGGAAAATCCGTTCGTGTTTTCATCTCTGATTATATTAGTATTGTACACTAATATATGAGTTATTGTATAACTGTACATTATAGTGAATGCCTCTTAAACCCTATGAAATAGCCATTTTGCTTCAAATGTATGATGAACGAATAATCGGACCAGGTGGGTATACTAGCCTTCAAACCGTTCGAAGCAAGATTAACTGGAGAAGGATAGCCTCCTTTTACAGGGTTAAAGAGAGTTTTGATAGTATCGCAAGAAGATTACTAAAAAAAAGATTGGTATCTGACGATGGAAAAAGTTTGCAAGTTCTTTTTTTGGATAAACTTGGAGTAGATTTTGTTGTCGGCTATCTTGATGAAAATCCTAATGTTATGAAAGATCTCGAAGAAATTCTACGTGGAAGAAAATGAAATTAATAAAAACCGCGTGTAAAAAATGAATTATACTTTCTAATCCATGTGGATTATACAATAGACAAAAACCTCCACTGTATTTTATTTCAATTATTTCAATACGGTTGCTAATACACCAATTGATGCAACAACTATTGCAGCTACCGCGATCATTCTTGTTTTTGACATATCTATCGATTGGCGATTTTCTGAAATAGTATATAACGGCTTTCACACTCAGCCCCGTGTGGGTTTTCGGAATGTATGCATGTCTGATTTAAATATAAAGTTTGATCGACTAGATCGCATGAGTATTTCTGACAATACAAGAAAGGCTTTAGAAAAAGATGTAGCCTAAATTTTCATTTTTGTAATAACTCCATTCTTCACATATTCTGCCATCTAATCCACATTTGGGACAGTTATGTTCAACAATGTTCGTTACAGGATCTCTCAGCCAGCAGTTACAAGTAGGGCATGTTATTTCCATTTTTTTTATTTCCATTCGTTCAAGTTCTTGAATCGAAGTTTATGATTTTCAGAATATGCAATTGTAACTAATCCCCAAAGTTTCTTTTGAATTTCTTTTAATTGCTGAAGTTCATACTTTGGAATGTAACCATTGTATTTTGCTTGAATTAAAAGTGTGGAACCTTTTGAAGAAGGAACAGCTATAACATCAAATGGTCCTTTTGAACCATAAGATCTCATACAGTAATATCCATGCTTTCTTAGAAAAGCTATTACACGATATTCAAAATTTCTTCCCTTGACATAATTTTTGTTACTCAAATAGATCATCTACTCCAGTTTGTGTATTCAATATCAATAGCATTTACCGTAGCAAAATCCTCAACTGATTCTGGCACTTCAGTATAATCAGTGACAAAAATAATACCATAATCGGCGTCTAGTTCATTGATATACCCCGCTACCTGGTCAATATCTCCTTTTGTGAGTCGTTCTTTTGCTTTGGCATCTACTATAACCAGTTTATTCTCACATTCCATAATAAAATCAGGTCGTAATCCACTATCCAAACTTAGTTGAACTATTACCCCACAATCTGAATATTGCTTTTGTAATAATTGAAAAACATATGATTCAAAAGCTTGACTGAGCATTTTGAATCTTACCTAAAAAAAAGAATGGGGCATTAAGATTAGTCAAGTTTCTTAATGTCACCAAGTAACCGACCAAATTCATTGTGCAATGATTCCATTTTCTGTAGCTGTTCTTTGTCTTTTGAAATTTCATGCATTTTATTTCTTGGAATGTTTCTCATAAACTGAACAAAATTCTGAACTTGTAAGTCTACATCTTCAGATGTTGCTGCAAGCTTTGCTTTTTTAGATTCTTTCATTTTTTCTTCGGCTTCTAAAATAGCAGCTCCATTTTGCATTGCTTGGTACGCAATTCTATCTTCCAGGATTATCTTTTCCAGTTTTCTTACTTGAATTGCCATTGGAATTTTGCCTTCAAATATCCATTTCCTGAATTGCTCAAGATTTTTGGGTTCTTCTGCCCAGTCCTTAAGACCTCGACGTTTGTACAATTCCAAAAAGTGGGAATATCTATGTAACCACCTTTCATCATCAGGATACTTTTCATGATATTCCATAGTGGCATCATAGGCCTTAACCATCTGATTGATAGTGTTTTTACTTACGTTGATTGACTTTGCAATCTCACTCCAATCATAATCAAATTTTTTGATCAGATCATATACGTGAGCTCCTTGATTTGCGGCAGACCAGGGTTTCTTACCACTAACATGTATCCTTGCTAGATATAGTGCTATTGCAGGATCATCAACATCTTCTGGGAGAACTATACATTGAACTGTATCAATTTTCTCAATTGGGATGTTTTCTTCTTTCCTCGATGCAATATCCTCTTTCAGCTTTCTCAAGCATACTGTACGTCGATTTCCTTCTTTTACCACATATTCAGAATCTGAAATTTTCTTTACAAGTGGTTGTTCAGATAATCCTTGAGAGTATCTGATTTCCTTAAGTAGGCTCTTCGTATCGCTTTCCTTCCATATCGTTTCTTCTAACTGTTGGTCCGTCATCAATTCTTCAATGTGTTTGAATCTTACATTTTTGGGATCGAGTTTTAGTTTTGATAAAGGAATTGATATTAGGTCAGCTGTTATGATTTTATCCTCCGTAATGTTGAATCTCATCTTGGTCGGTTCGGATGTGTTTTGTAACGATGTTTGTCCACTCATTGTCCTTGATATTACAATAACCTACTTGGTATTAAGAGTATCGGATACTACGGATACTGGGAATACTAAATGCAGAACCGACAGGCGTAAAAATTCCCCTATTTAGGCCTGATTGGTGCTTAACTCTGGCCTTAGTTGCACGTTTATTGACCATTTTTACGCACAGTTAGGCGTGACCCCATACCCCCAATCTTTTATGGGGTTTTGAGGGCCATCAAATCATCTATGACTGTATCAGCAATCTTGGCATGATGCTCGACTCTAGTTTGACCTACGCCCATATTGGTAATCTCAGACACAAAAGTAAAAGTGGTATTTCGAGGGGGGGAGGGGGTATTTGCAAATGTCACGGTACTTTAGGATGTGCATGCATGGTCTCTAGCCATCTTTTGACTTTATTGAAATCAGGTTCTGCAATGTCTCTGATCTTAGCATTTGATTCATTTTTTAAAATTTTTAGACATTCTTTGAGATTATCAATGGTATTTTCTATGGTGAGGTGAGGTTTTCCTTCTGAATGACCTACTCTGTTAGCTGTTTTCTGAATAGCTCTTAGTCCTAATTCTACATTAATCTGTTCTCTATATTTTTCAGGCAAGTGCTTTAATGCAGTTTGAATATCATCAAAGGATTTGTTGATTGATCCAACGATCCTTCCATAATACTGACTCACATCATATCCATATCGCTTTCGCCGTTCTGTTTCTGACATGTATAGAAAACCAGTCTGAAATTTTGTTAATGCTCCTTTTTCTGACTGTTTTGATGCTTTTCGTTTCCTCATTATACCTGTTTAACATTGTTTCAATCATATAAAGTTGTCATAATTAACAGAATTATGACTACTTTGTAATATACTACGTTAACAATTTATCATTATGCCAAGAAAGCTAGTTTCAATATCTGAGAGCACATTAGAAAAACTAGGCAATGTTGCAAAACCTTTCGAGTCACCTGGTCAATGTGTTGACAGATTACTAGATGAGTTGAAAACAAATCAGAAAGATAGTTCTGTACAAACCGAATCAAACACTGACAATGAAGATGATGTTGTTGCAGGGACAGAGGGAGAAGCATGAAAAAACTTGCCAAAGTCTCCTCTACTCTTTTTTCAACGGAGCAAACAATGGCACTAAGGTTGCAAGAGCAACCATACATCATACTAATTCCTAAATCTATCTTAGAAAAATACAAAATATTTTC